>CANPWK010000136.1 GCA_947584105.1 uncultured Bacilli bacterium | reverse complement strand
ACAAATCTTTTTATCTTTTGTAAGCTTTTATTTTTTTATATTATGGTTCACTTTTTTTAGTTAAATGAGTATCATCATCCTTAATTGCATTATCATCTCTTGCTGCTATTTCTACTGATATATTACCACTTAAAGATTTACCAACTTCATCAGTACTTTGATCATTGCTATCATTAACATACTCTACAACTACATAATAATATAATATTTTTTCACTACTATCTCCAGTAATTACAAATGGATGTTCACCATTTAATATTGTTTTTGTTGATTCACTACCATTACTAGTACTAAAATTTTTAGGATATACTGGATTAAGTGGATGACTTGTTGTAACACCTAATTCTTGTTTTAAAGTACATGTTTCATATAATTTATATTTTCCTTCTTGTTCTCCTAATTCTTCAGATTCTTTAGTGCAATCAAAAGCATTTTGAGGTGCTACCTCTCCTAAACTTTCTTTACTTTCATATAAAGTAAATTTTATTTTATTATTTGGAAATGTATTGGTTCCCGTATATACTATATTAAAATAAGTATCTGTTGTATTAGTTGTATCAGATTTAATTGTTAATTGAATTAATTCTTTATGACCAGGATATACATTTCCTTCATTAAATGATCCAAAACCATCTTGACTTTTTTCAATAATTAAACTTCCAGGCGTCTGAGCTGCTTGGATTGCTGCTTGACCTTTATTTTCTTCATCACCACGGTCATCTGTTATTGTTGCTGTAAAATACGCAAATGTCGCGCCAACAACTGCTACTAATAATGTTGCTACTGCTATTACTGTTAACAGTACCATATTTTTCTTTTCCATTTTACTTTCTCCTCTTTCTATTATGTATAATAGTTTAACATTTGCCCCCCCCCCCTAAATCAATAGATTTTACAAAGAACACATTTTATATTTACATAATTTTTAAATAAATTATAATTAAAGGAATTGCAAATAAAAAAGCGCTAAACAAAATTTTACTAAAATTAATCGTTTAACGTTTTTATTTTTTATAAATTTGGATTATTATTCATTACTTTTAGCAGACATATTATTATCATCATCTTTAATTGCATTAGTATCACTAGCAGCTATTTTAATAGATAATTTTCCATTTAATGATTGGCCTTGTTCACTAGCACCTTGATCTGATCCTTCATCATTTTTATATGTAGCAACTACATAATAATAAATAGTTGTCTTATCTTCATTACCTGTAATTACAAATGGATGTGCTCCATTTATAATAGTTTCACCTGATGTCTTTTTTAATGGTGTACTAATAAGTTTGTTTACCTTTTCTCCACTTAACTGATCATCGATTTTACATTCTTCATATAATTTATATGTAGTACTACCTTCTTCAGGAATAGACTTTTTTTCACATTTAAAAGCATCTTGTGCAGTTATTCCTATATCTTCATGACTTTCATAAATATCAAATGTAATTCTGTCATCTGGAAATTCATTACTTCCATCATACACAATATTAAAATATGTATCAGTTGTATTATCAGCACTAGATGTTACTTTAAATTGAATTAATTCCTTATGGCCAGGATAAACATCCTTTTCATTAAATGAACCGAATCCTTCTTTACTTTCTTCAATAATAAGACTTCCTGGAGTTTGAGCTGCTTGAATTGCTGCTTGGCCTTTATTTGGATCATCTCCTCGACTATCTGTTATTGTTGCTGTAAAATATGCAAATGTTGCACCAACAACTGCTACTAATAATGTTGCTACGGCTATCACTGTTAACAGTACCATATTCTTCTTTTCCATTTTCTACCTCTTCTTTCTATCATGTATATAGCTTAGCATTTACCCCCCCCCCTAGTTCAATAAAAATTGTAAAATAAAATACATAAGTTTACATAAAAAAAATTACAAAGTTTTATATAACAACCTTGTAAAAATTTAACATAATTCTAATAAAAACTATTCACCATCTTTACTAGTTAATTTATCAGAATCAGTATCTTTAATTGCATTATCATCTCTTGCTGCTATTTCTATAGAAACTTTTCCGCTTAATGTTTTGCCTTGATCGGTTGTATTTTGATCTGATTGAGTATCTTTATATTTAACTACAACATAATAATACATTGTCTTTGATGTTGCATCACCAGTTATTACAAAAGGATGTTCGCCATTTAATATAACTTTTCTATCACTAACTTGCAATTTTGTATTTTTTAATAAATGAGCTTGACCTAAAATTTTTAAATTTTCATCTAATTCACATGTTTCATATAACTTAAAGCCGCCTTCTTCTAATGGATCAGACTTTTTTTCACAATTAAAAGCTTTTTCAGCAGATGTATCTTCAATTGCATCTTTACTTTCATAAACATCAAACTCAATCATATTATCTGGAAATCCATTAGTTCCTTCATATACTATATTAAAAAATGTATCAGTTGTATTATCAGCACTAGATGTTACTTTTAATTGAACTAAAGCTTTATGTCCTGGATATACATCCTTATCATTAAATGATGCAAATCCAGTATCACTTTGTTCAATTACAAGACTTCCTGGTGTTT
>CANPWK010000135.1 GCA_947584105.1 uncultured Bacilli bacterium | reverse complement strand
GCCGTGGCCGAGGTAGCCATTATTATACACACGGAACACTTGAGCACTACCGTTAAATAATCCCGGAGACATTGTCCAGAAATGCTGATTAATGTATAAGTAATATCCATCATTAGACTGTCCTCCAAATCCTCCTGCAAATACTACTTCATCCGCGGTTATTAAGCCTACTGGTACTTCTAATTTTCCATTCCCTTTATTTGCTCCACTTGGTGTATATAAATCTCTTTGATATGAAGTTTCATCTACTTTATTTTCTTCGCCATCTGGTTTCTTGCCACATATTAATGTAGGCTTTTGTTCTGTTCTACTCCAATAATTAGTACTAGTTAAAAATCTTGAAAATGGTCCATAGGCCGTTACTACTTTTCCTGTTCCTCTATTTTGTGTATTTTCGCTTGTATACCATGTTTGTGGCGTCGGATGAACTGTTCTATCATTACAGAACCCTGCGTTCGGATCTATATAATCTTTATATTTTTCTGCATCCCAACCAATTCCCTCATACCATATCTTTAATTGGTTTGCTACATTACTTGGTGTTGTATTAGAATGTGTATCATTAAAGTTAGTATCTCCTGTACTTCCTGTAAAGAAACCTACATATGTATTATCATCATATTTAGCATCAACAGAATATGTTTTTCCTGTCGCTACTACAGAAGTTGAGTCTGCTTGCGATGGGGCACCAGCATAGATTAATCTTATTGTTCCATCTCCATTTATTCGAATTATTCTCCACCATATATCTTTATCTCCTGTATCATTTGTTCCAAACTTGACCCAATTGTTTTTTGCTGCTCCTCTAAAGAAATAACTTGTTCCATCATTATCTTCGGTATAATATAATAAATTACCATGATCTTCTGTATCTGACCCACTATATGATGCTGGTGCTTTTTCTTTTTTAAATTCTCCTAGTTTTGCTAATGTATTACTTGAAATAGATTCAAAATATATATAACATTTTGTTCCTTTTTTTGTTAATCCTAATACATTTATTAAATTATCTTTATATTCTATTTTTATATTTTCTTCTTTTTCTTTATCTATTTCACAGTAACTTTTATCACTTAATACAAAACCTTCACCAGGTATTTGTTCAGTTATCTCATACTTATCTGTTTCATCTGTATATTCATCTTTTTCTTTATACATGGCTATTATATTTAAATCTGCTAAACTATAATTTATTGTTCCTTTAGCTAGTGGTATACTTTCTGTTTTTCGATAATTTGCTTTAGTTATAAATATATTTATCAATATAATAAGTACTACTGCTAATATAAACCCACTTAAAAATATTATTTTTTCTTTTCCTTTTTCTATTCTCATTTCTCTACTCCTTTACTGTAAGTATTACTTCATTTACTTTTATTTATTAACTTTATATACTTATATATAACCTGTTTTGGCTTACAATACTATATTAAGCCATTTTGGATTAGATGTCAATAATTTATTTTAAGTTATGTTAAAGTTATGTTAAGGATGATAATAAATGAATAGATTAAAGGAACTCAGAGAAGATAAAGATTTATTACAAAAAGATATAGCTAAATATTTAAATATGTCTCAAACTGGTTATTCTAAATATGAAGTTGAAACTAATGATATACCTACAGAAATATTAAAAAAACTAGCTTGTTTTTATAACACTAGTATTGATTATTTACTATATCAAACTGATGAGAGAAAACCCTATCCTAAAAGCATTATAGAATAAATTTTTTAAAACTTATTGAATATAAGTTTAAAGTGATACTAAGGATGATAAATATGAATAGATTAAGAGAACTTAGAGAAGATAAGGATTTATTACAAAAAGATATAGCTAAGTATTTAAATATGTCTCAAACTGGTTATTCTCAGTATGAAACAGAAACTAATGATATACCTACAGAAATATTAAAAAAACTAGCTTATTTTTATAATACTAGTATTGATTATTTATTATATCAAACTGATGAAAGAAAGCCCTATCCTAAAAGTATTGTAGAATAGAGCTTTTTTAATAACTAAATAAATTTGCAATACACTGCAAATTTTTATGTTTTTCAGGTAAAATTTGCAATGGAATGCAAACTTTTTTGTTTTTTAGACAAAATTTGCAATATTTTTCATTTTTTATTGTAAATAAAAAAGCTTTGATAAGCTTTTTTAAGATATTCTTACTTTTATTGTTGATGATACAACAAAGTTAAGTCGTGGATCATCATTATCAATTTTTACTTGAACATCATATTCTCCAGCAGTATAACCTTCTAGATCAATATAAGCATTTATATTATTTTCAGTTACAGTATCTATTACGGATTGAACACCTTTTACTATAACATTGATACGGTCTGTTCCAACTATATTGGCTGTAAGACCACTTGCTAAGTTTTGTTGAGATACAGTAGAAATACTAACATCTTTTTGTTTTTCATCACCGAATGTTACGGTAATAGTTGCTTTCTTTTCATTTAGACTTCTTACTCCGGTTGGACGATTTATAGTAACATTATAGGATTTAGTACCATTTGTACCTTGACCATCAACATTAATAGTAACCGGAACACTAGTGATACCACTTATGGTTTCTTCATCGCCATAAATTGTTACTGAATGATTATT
>CANPWK010000134.1 GCA_947584105.1 uncultured Bacilli bacterium | reverse complement strand
CTTGGTAAATAATTTAACATAAAAAAATAAGATATAAATATTAAATTATTTACATCTTAAAGTATACTTGTAATTTTAAAGATGAATTTATTGGAATAAATATAACATTTTTATTAAATTTAGCATATCATTTACTATGAATATAGTTCCTAGTGTAAATGCAAATACTTTTACCTTAAGCGCAATTATAATCGGATACTTATTAATAGACGAACTTACTCCAGCTGAACAGAATTCTCTAGGAAACTGGTTTATGTTAATTGGTCAAGTTTTGTGTACTAATTCAGCTCAACAGCAAGTTTTAAATAATCGCAATCATACCAGCAATCCTACAAACGAACATATTATAAATGATAATATCGGAGTTGACGATTTACAAAATATTTTACAAAAAATGCGAGAAGAATTAAATAAATTCAAAAATAACTAGTATTAAGTAAAATGATATGTTAAAATTGTTTTTAGGTGATTTTATGAAAATAGGAATTTTGGGAGCTGGAGTTTATGCGATTGCTCTTTCCGATATTTTAATTGATAATGGTAATAAAGTTTGTTTATGGACAAAATTTGAAGAGGAAAAAGAAAATTTGCTTACCAGTAAATCCAATATAAATTTAGGAAACTATAGAATATCAGATAATATAAATGTTACTACTAGTATAAAAGAAATTATGAAAAATGAATTAATTATTTTTGCTGTTCCTGCCAATGTAATTAAAGATACAGCCCTAGCTATAAAAGATTATGTTAAAAATCAACATTTTTGTATCGCCTCAAAAGGAATATTTGAAAATCAAATTTTAATTGATATTGTAAAAGATAATATTTTAACTGATAATATTGGGGTTATATCTGGTCCAACTTTTGCGATTGATATTGTTAATAAATGTCCAATAGGATTTTCAGTTGCTTCTTTTAATGTTAATACAAACAATATTATTTTTAAAGCCTTAAAAAATAATAGAGTAGCTATTAATGTTAGTAATGATGTTATTGCAGTATCATTATGCGGTTCCTTAAAAAATATTTTTGCTATTGGATGTGGCATAATTGATGGATTATCTTTTCCTATATCAACACAATGCTTGTTAATTACAAAAGCAGTTGAAGAGATTATTGAGGTTATCAATTACTTTGGTGGAAATAAAGAAAACATATTATCTTACGCTGGAATAGGGGACTTAATTCTAACTTGTACTAGTAATAAAAGTAGAAATTATTCATTAGGAATAATGATTGGAAAAAAACAGGATAAAAAGGACATTAATAATTTTATAGAAACTACTACTATTGAAGGAATTGCTGCGCTAAAACAAATGAAAAAAATTATTAATAATAATAATCTTAAAATACCAATTATTAAATGCATCTATGAAATTATTTTCAACGAAAAAAACATTAATCAAATTTTAAAAATTATTGCACAATAAAAAGATATTATTCGAATAAAACAATATCTTTTTTATTTTACAAATGGAATTAAAGCCATATGACGTGCATATTTTACTGCTAGTGCAACATCTCTTTGATGTTCTGCGCAAGTTCCAGTAACTCTACGTGGTAAAATTTTAGCACGATCAGCACTTATATATTTTTTTATATTTTCAACATTTTTATAGTCAATAGTTCTACCGGCACACATTTGACAAACTTTTTTCTTTCTTCTATAAAATTCTGCCATATTTCCTCCTTTTTTAATCTAAAAAATTATCATCAATAGACACACTATCTCCAAAATCAGCAAAAGGATCATTTTCTATATTTATTCCATTATCAGCATTTGCTGGTTCATTATTTTGAAAATCATATGGTGTTTCTATATTTGAACTTCCATCAGATGAAGATTTTTTTTCAACAAATTCAAAACTATCTAAATTAACATCGGTAGTATATCTTTTGTTTCCATCTTTATCTGTATAATTACTAGTTCTAATACTTCCTTCTAAGCAAATTTGACGTCCTTTATCAAAATAACGTGCTATCGTCTCAGCATTTTTATTCCATGCAACAACATTAATAAAATCAGTTTCTCTTGTTCCATCTTGTCTTGCAAATGGTCTGTTAATTGCTACTGAAAAACGAGTATAAGCTACATTAGAAGGTGTATATCTCAATTCTGGTTTAGATGTTAATCTTCCCATTAATATTACTTTATTCATAACATACCTCTTATTTTTCTTTTCTAATTATTAAATGTCTAATTAAATCAGAGCTAATTAAAGCAAGTCTATCAAATTCTTTGATTGCTTTATCATCTTTTGATTCTAATTCAATAACGTAGTAATAACCGCTTTTATATGTTTCGTTTCCTTTTTTGATTTCATATGCTAGTGTCTTTTGACCCCAAGCATCTACATTAATAACTTTTGCGTTATTATTTTCTAATATTTTTTGAAAACTAGCAGCCGTCTTTTTTATTTCTTCTTCACTTAGTGTTGGTTTTACAATAAACATTATTTCATAATTTCTCATTTTTCCACCTCCTTATGGTCTTTGGCTTTTATAAGCAAGGAGTAATTAATACTCGCGTAGATTATACCAAAAAATTATTTTTTTGTAAAGTCATTTATTAAAATTTTTTAAACTACTTAATTGAAAAAAGAAATGTCTATAAAGTATATGTAACAGAAATTAAGTCTTTCAACGATTTTTGTTTAGTCAAAGACGAATGGAGTGAGTTCATCTCGATCCTTGACTAAACTTTTTATTATATAATTTTTAATGTTAAAAATGCAGTCTTG
>CANPWK010000133.1 GCA_947584105.1 uncultured Bacilli bacterium | reverse complement strand
ATAGAACTTGATAATTCTTCTAAAGAAGTAAAAGATATTATAAATGATTTAAAAACTACTATAACATCTAAAGAAAATTATGTGTTAAAACAAGAAGACAAAGATAAGTTAGTATCTTATATTAATTCAGTTAGTAAAACAAATGAAGAAGTTAAACAAATTCAAACTTTATCAGTTACTTTAAGTAATGCTGATGATTAATTAAAAGAAGAAAACTATGCTTTAAAATTCAGTCTTGAACATTGGATAAATAAATTTACTAATCTAATTAAACTTATTAAAAATAAGATATTCTCTAAACAGAATATAAGAGAAAAATATATGGAGTTTTCAAAAGATTTATATACTCATGGTATTATTGATAACAAAGAGATAACTAATATTAAAGAAGATTATGATTATTGCAAAGATCACTGCAATGGCAGAGATAAAGATGATTATGCGATAGAAATTTAAGCTAAAATATATTATTTTATATAGAATTGTGCTATACTACTATGTAGTTGAGGAGGGTTTGCGTATATGAAAAAAGTATCTGAAATTGTTCAAAGAGTGGAAAATCATTATGTGGGTGCTGATTGTATTCAAGTAATGGTTCCATATAGGAATACAATTACTATTTTAAATAAAGATGGTATAATTTATTCCCATAAAAAAGGCTCTCATGCTTCAATTAACAAATATGTTGAGGATGAGAGAAGAAAACAATTTCCATATTCTAATATACCAACGCATTATTCAAAAGTTGGACTATTTGGCAAAATGAATTATGCAAATCAATTATTAAATTTTGAGGAACCATATATTAGAATTGGTGATGGTGGAATTATTGAATGCTTTGCTGTTAAAGATAAAAGCGGTGTTTTTCTGATTAATAAAGTTTTAACTGGTGATAGAAGATCAGTTTCTGCAACTAGAGAAGAATTAGAAGAAGTGTTTAGTACTTCAACAAATGGAAAGGAAAAGAAATATATTATTTATCTAGATGATAAATCTATGAATATTGGAGAATTCCATCCTTTAGCAAGTGAAGAAAAAATTTATAATTTTGTGAAATCTCAAATTACTGAAAATGTTGAAGTATTTAGAAAATATGTAGACAATAATGGATCTTCGGTAGCTGGTTGGTATTTATTGCAACATCCTTTATTTTTAGATTTTGTAGAACAAAGTATTAAAGATTTTGATTTAAATAAAATGAAATTAGATATTGAATTAAAGGGTGGAAAAGCAATAATATTAAAATCCAATGGAAGTGATATTGCTATGCAATATGTTAGAGCAAATTTTGTAAGTTTAGATAATTACAGGATTGATATTGTTGATATTCCAGTTAATAAATATACTCTTGAACAATTAAAACATCTTTCACCAATGATAGCTAAAACCACAGAACCAAGAATACCTTTAAAATTAAATCCTGGTGTTTCTAAAGAAGATATAAAAGAAGCAAAACAAATGGTAAAGTCTTTAAGAAAGTAGTATAGAATTATGAACTTTTTTTGCTATTTAGGGATAGAGTGATGAGTTATGTTATAAATTGAAATAAAAGAATTAAAAATATAGAAGAGGACTAAGATATTTGATTGTAGCTTTTTTTAATACTAAATTTGTCTATTTACTAATCAGTATTATATGTGATATAATAAATTTATAGAGGAGGTTTGTTATATGGAACATTTAGATTTTGAACCTTATTTTGAAAGCGACGCTAATAAATACTATGATTCTAAATATATTGTTACAATTTTAGAAAATATATTAGGAAACAAATTAGATGATATTAAAAATGAAATTAATAATACACAAATTGTTGTTACTAAAGGACAAATAACAGAATATTTAGAAAAAAAATTGGAAGAAGAAGATCCAGAACTAAAGAAAAGAATTCAAAAAAGGAAATTAGATTCCCAAAAAAGTATAAAAAATCGAAAAAATAATTTCGAGGATGAGAAAGATGAAGGAATATCTTTTAAAAATTATGGGCCGTTAACAGATAAAGAAATGAAGGAATTAAGTCAAGTATTTGTTGATGATTTGGCTATTATAAAATATCAATTTGACCCTTATACATTAGAATATTTTAAGAGATATTCAAATATTGTAAGAAATAAAGCTCTTTTACTAATAAGTATTATAGAAAAAATAGGAAATAGAGATTGTATGTCTATTCAAGATTTAATATCAGAACTTGATATACAATTAGATGAAAATGGAAATGTTTTAAAAGAAGATATTATTCGTTTGATAACTCCTACTGTATATAATATTAGTGCACTAAATGAAAAAATTACTGAAGCTAATGATTTATCAACTTATTTAACTTTCAAAATATCAAAACATTCTTTATATAGAGGTGGTTTTTCTGAAAGTGAAATATATCCATCGAAATCACTTCAAATAAAAAAATTAGATTATGATTATATTAAAGGAAATGTACCATTATCAAATAATCAAAAAGCTGAGTTAAAAGACCAACAAAGAAGAAGTATGAAAAAAATGGTAAAAATGTTATTAGATTGGTAAATTTTTTGCTATACTATAGTTAGTTAATGATTTATTACTAACTATTTTTTTGCCCAAAAATTGTTATATGTCTTACTTTAGGGCACCGTTGAGAAATTTGTTCGAACTTTTTTGAATATTAATATAAAAAGAAACAACCTTATGTTATTTTGATTTATATGTCAAAATACCTAGGATGATTATTTTTTCAAAACAAAATAGAGGTGAAGTAAAGTAAATGTTGGAAAAATTAAGAGAAAATACAAGTTATACAATTAATTTGTATTTTTTTATATTCT
>CANPWK010000132.1 GCA_947584105.1 uncultured Bacilli bacterium | reverse complement strand
TTTGACTAAACAAAAATCGTTGAAAGACTTAATTTCTGTTATATATACTTTATAGACATTTCTTTTTTCAATTAAGTGGAAAAAATATTTTATTAATTATTATTGACAAATCTTAGTTTATCTACTATAATACCTTCCAAGAGGGATATTATGGATTATAAATTATATGCCAAGGAATTGGTTAATGAAAGAGAAGATATTATTGCAGCTTATGGTTATGGGTCTGGATTTATTCACCAATCTGGGTATAATAACAATACAAAGAAAAGCTTAGATTTGATTTTTGTTGTAGATGATATTAAAAGGTGGAATAATAATAACTTTAAATTACATGCTAATGATTATTCTAAATATACAAAAGCTATATTTAAAATGACACCTAAAAAGATATTAAAAAGTGGTACCAATATAATATATAATATTATATCTGATAGATATGAAACTGATTTTAAATATGGGTTAATTGAAGTTAAGGATTTTTTGCGTGATTTATATACTTGGAAACACTTTTACATTTGTGGTAGAATGCAAAAGCCAATATATACTATAAAAAGTAATCCAAAATTAGATAATGCAATTGATTTTAATAGAAAAAAAGCTATTTTAACAGTATTAATAATGCTAGATAAAACAAAATTAACGATAGAAGAACTTCTTGAGGAAATTTGTAAATTATCGTATAAAGGAGATATTAGAACTTTAGGTTTAGAAAATCCTAATAAGGTAAAAAATATAGTAAGAGGCAGTTTAGAAGAATTAAAAAATATATATTGTGGTTATGATTTTATAAAAATAATTGATAATATGGTTTATGTCGATTTCGATTTAGTTTATAGTAATTATCTTTTATTTTCATCACCTAAATATTGCTTAGAATATCCATATACTTTACCCATTGATTTTGAAGAATCTCGTATGTGTGCTAATAAAATTTATAGAGAAATATTTTATAAAAATATTAAAGAAAGCATGATTCATCCAATTAAGCAATTTTATGTTAGTGGCTTTTCTACTTGTCAAAAATATATAAATACAAAGGTAAAAAAGAAAACTTTAAAATAATCTGTTAACCTAGCAGATTATTTTTTTTTTTGATAAAATGGGTACGAAAGGTAGGAAGTATGAAGAGATATTTAGCAATTTTTATATTATGTATATGTAGTTTTATTATTAATGTTAGTGCTATAGAATATAAAGTTGGTGATTATGTTGAATATAAAGGTATTGGATTTTATGTTGTAAGTGATAATGGTGATTATTTAACCCTTCTAAAAGATGAACCATTAACTGTGGAGGAAGTTAATAAATATGGTAAAGGGCATATTAACCAATATCCAAATTCTGATAAGATTGGACAAGCATTTGATGATGAAGGATATGGCGGAGTTGCTTATTCTATGACTGCTAAT
Organism: uncultured Bacilli bacterium; assembly: GCA_947584105.1. GTDB lineage: Bacteria > Bacillota_I > Bacilli_A > RF39 > UBA660 > RUG12438. The sequence goes on along the minus strand of CANPWK010000132.1, from coordinate 1,397 downwards.
TGTGGATATGCTGAAACAGCTACAAGCGGTTATGAATTTAATTCATCTGATTGTATAACTGGTTATAATGGTTCAGATGTAAAACAGGTAGTAGATAATTGGAGCAAGAATGAATTGGGAAATGATAATTTAATAACTGATGATTTAGGATATAAAGCAAGGTTAATAACGATAGAAGAATTGAAAAATAATTTAGGCTTTAGCTCTAATTTATCAACTAGCGATGGTTCTTGGTATTCTGATAGCGAAAATATTCCAACATGGGTTGCTAAATATTCATATTGGACAATGAGTACAATTAAACTTGATTATTTAGATAATTATAAATTTGATTCTATATGGTCTGTAAATAAAAATGGCGCAATAGTTGATACTACAGCTTTATCTAGTACGAAATTAACGGCTGTTGGTGTTAATAGATTTTTACTAATTCGTCCAGTAATTAATTTAAAAACATCTCTAAAACTTAATAAGAATAAGTACCAATCATATAAAATAGGGGACATAGTAGAATATAATGGTGTAAAGTTTTATGTTATAAAAAATAGTGATGGTAACGATAAAGAAGTAACACTAATTAAAGCAACACCTCTTACAGTAGATGAAGTAAATAAATATGGGATAGTTAATGGAATAAACTATATAAATAAATATACTAGTGAATATGTAGGAACTGCTAAAGATGTAGGAGGATATGGAGGAATTGCATATTATTCAAGTGAAAAATGTGGTTATAAAGATGGTAAATACAGTTATGATGAATGTAAATATGATTATGAAAGTTCAGATTTGAAACAAATAATTGATAATTGGAGTAAAGCAATACTATTAAAAGGAGATAATAATTTTACTAACAAATATAAAGTAAATATAATTAATAATGGTACTTTGACACATGATCTTGGATATAAAATAACAATAACTGGATCTCCCGCAATAAGTAATTTATCTAGTGAAGATGCACCAGAGTTTATGAAACAATTATATGATTGTTGGAAAACGGGTGGCTTGAAACTAACAGGTTATGACTCTTATAAAAGCATTACGCTAAATATGTGGAAAGTTTGTCCTGTAGTAACTTTATCGAAGGTAAAAAATAGTGAAACTATTAATGAAGAAACTAATAAAATAGAAACTAATAAATTAAATATACCAGATACATTATTAAAAAATCCAATTTTCATTGTAATAATAGGAATTATATTAATAGTAATAGCTACAATAATAGTAAGTTTAGTAATAAAAAAGAAAAATAAGTTTCATAAGGAAGTTGATTAAAATGCATAATCGACTTCTTTATGAAATATCAAATTTATAAAATAGTTGAATGAAAAGTAAATGTCATATTAACTAAAGAAAACAATAAATGTAAGAGAAAATGGGAGAAAACCAAAAAA
>CANPWK010000131.1 GCA_947584105.1 uncultured Bacilli bacterium | reverse complement strand
GTATCTATCAAATTTAATAAATCTTGATAAGTAGCTCCATAGCTTACTTTATGTTCTTTTCCATCTATTGTAACTGTATATGTTTTTAATTGGAATGTTATTTGAACTTCAATATCATTTTTTATATCATTGATAGTAACACTACCATCTTGAAATTCATATTCCTCACCATTTACTAAAACTTTATCAATATCATATCCCTCATTAGCAACTATTTTTAATGTGTAATCATCGCCATAAGATACAGTAACAGGTGATTTAATTTCTTTATTAGAACTATCATAAATAGTTCCATTTTCATCAACTTTAAAAGTCATTTGATAAGTAATTTTTTCATAAACAGGTTCAATATAAATATCGTTATTTATTGTATAGTTATATATATTATTATCATTAATTTCTAACTCTTCACTATTTTCATCTAAAACTGGATTATTACTTTCATCATAACTATTTATTTTAGTTATTTTTAAACTTTTCAACTGATAACCAGTACTTGCGGAAGATGTTATAACAATTTCAGTATCACTTTTATCTTTATAGTTAACTTCTAAACTACCATTATCAGTACTTTTAATCACAATTTTGTATCTTTCTTTTAAATTTTTAATAGCTTCTTCTAATTTACTATATACCTCTTCATAAGTACTAAAAAATTTATTGTTTTCTAATTTAATACGCATTTCTTCAGCATTATATGGTTTTTCTGATACAGCTTTCGCACCACTCGCACCATTTAAAACATCTAATAAATTTTGATATGTTTCTATTGTATAATCCATCTCATCTAATTGTTCAGCTTTCTTTACCAAATTAACTAAAGCACTTTTATCATAAACATACCAGTCTCCTTGATATTTGCCATTATTACTTCCGTCCGTTTGTTTACCATTTTCATTAAATATATATACTAATCCACCACCTAAAGTAGATAAGTCAATAGTTTGTTTTTTATCATTATTATCATTACCATTATTAAAAATAATCATATCATGGCCATTAGTTTCGTCTGTACTATTAGCAACATAACAATAAACATCATTATCTTTTTCTTTAGTCATTAAAGTTCCAGGCCAATTATTATTGTTACCACCATGTTTCCATAAATATGCATAGAATTTAGTAAAAACTTTTGTATCTACACACACTTTATCTCCCTTTTTTAACTGTTGCATAGTATGAGCATTAACTAAAGTCATGCCACTAAATAAAAATATAAACATTAATATTAATATTCTTACTTTCTTTCTCATCATTTCAAACTCCTCTATCGTAATTAAGGATAACATATTTTGACAAAAATAGCAATAATAATTTTTTATTATATTTATTTTAAAATTAAAAAAGCACACAAAATTGTGCACTTTCAACTAACTTTACATACATCTTTTATTTAATAAATTTATGTTTTAAATATAAACTTACAATTATTCCAGTAAAAGAAATACCAAAGAATACTATATATTTAGTTATATAATCGCCTGTATTTGGATTTTCTTTTATTTGTATAACAGTACTATCAGTTGGTTTATTAGCTTGTTTTTCAAAAGTTACAGATACCGTTACATCATCATATAAATCAAAATAATAGCCATTATCTTTCTTAACAGGAACATTATTTCCTTTAGAATCTTTTACAACTACATCTTTTACTTGAAAACCAGCTTCAGGATGAGGCGTAATATGTCCACGATTATCATCACCAACTATTGCATCAAATGTTCCATTAACTGCATCTTCCTTTGTTATTTCATACTCAAAAGAAATAGTTAATATTAAGCCATCATAATATCCTCTGGTCGCTTTTTCAGCTTTTGCGGGTTCAGTATAACCAACAGCTACATATTCATTTCTTCCAGTTTCAATAATAGATGTTAATTCATCATAACCATGTCCACCGCCATCGAAGTTTTTTTGCCACTCAATATTACCATCTTTATCATATTTAATAGCAATACCATCACTAGCACCATCCAATTTTAACTGCCCTACTGTTGATGTAATATATCCTGTTGCTAAATATCCACCATCGCTAGTTTCAATAACATCAACAAATGTTTCATTTTTCATAAAGCCAGCTGTTCCAAAGCTTTTTTTCCATAATTTATTTCCATCTTTATCATATTTTATAATTAAAGTATTACTGTCCATCGTTTCATCAGCACTGTTACCAACTATAACAAATCCACCATCTTTTGTATATGTTATACCAGAAAATTTATCAGTTTTAGTTTCACTATAACTTTTATGCGACAATATTTTGCCAGCTTTATCCAGTTTAACAATCAACCCATTAGTCGTTGTATTTGCTGCTTTCGTTATTGACTCATGTCCAGATAATTCTATTGTATTAGATGTAAAACCACCAACAGCAACATAACCATTATCTATTTTAACAATTTTATTAAGCGCATCAACACCATCGCCACCATAAATTGTTTTTGATAATTCTTTGCCATTTTTATCATATTTTACTATTAAAGTATCATAATAACCTTTAATGGTAACATTCTCGTTATCTACTTTTTCAGAATAGGTTATACCAACCACTATAAAACCATCATCTGTCTCTACAACATCAAAATATTCATCATCTCGATTACCCTTATATTCCGTTTCCCATAATTTTTCTCCACTTTGGCTATATTTAACAATTACTGCCGTTTTATAGTCCATATTGCAAGGTGAATAACTAACGCAATTTTTATGTTTCTGCACATAACCTACAGTCACGTACCCACCATCATTAGTTTCAATTACACTGGAAAATGAATCACTATCATTATCCCCATATATTTGTTCCCATTCAATCTGACCATCACT
>CANPWK010000130.1 GCA_947584105.1 uncultured Bacilli bacterium | reverse complement strand
ATGAAGCGAATATATAATAAAAAAGAATTGAGTAAGAGAGTTATTATAACTACTAATAATAAAAATGGTAAGCTGATAAATATAGCTCATAAATATCATTTTCCTATATTGAAAATGCCAAATGTAAGTGGGAGATATTCTATTTTAACTAGTGCTGGTTTATTGCCAATGGCAGTCTGTGGCATTAATATTGATAATTTACTTTTGGGGTTTCAAGATGAAAGTATTGATAAATGTTTTATTTATGCAGTTATTAGGGATTTACTTTATAAAAATGGTCGTAAGGTGGAGGCTTTTACAGTTTATGATGAAAAGTTACTATATTTTAATGAATGGTTAAAACAGTTATTTGCAGAAACTCAAGGAAAAAATAAAAGGGGAATTTTACCAATTAGTATGTTTAATACTCGTGATATGCATTCGTTAGGACAATATTTAAATGATGGTGAGGATATGATCTTTTCAACAGTTATTAATATTGTAAATAATGAGGATGTTATGATTAAAAATAAATCATTAAATAAGATTAATAATATGGTAATGTTGAATATTGCTAAGTGTAGTAAACCTAGTATTATTATAAATATTGATAAATTAAATGAAAAAAATATGGGAAGGCTTATATATTTTTTTATGACTAGTGCAGCTATTGGGGGATATTTAATGGGAGTGAATCCATATAATCAACCTGGAGTGAATGAATATAAGAGATTAATAAGGGAGAGTATAAAATGTATGAAATAAAGGATAGTTTATTTAAAGAATATGATTTAAGAGGAATTGTTGGCGATGAAATAAATGAAAAAAGTACTTATACATTTGGTTTTGGATTTGGTTCTTATATAAGATTAAAAGGGTTTACTAAAGTTATTGTTGGAATGGATAATAGATTATCTAGTAATTATTTAAAAGATAAATTGATTGATGGGCTAAAGATGAGTGGTGTTGATATCATTGATATAGGTCTAGTTACAACTCCTATGTTTTATTGTGCAAAATATAAACTTAAAATAATTTGTGGAATAATGATTACAGCAAGTCATAATCCAAAAGAATATAATGGATTTAAAATTTCTTTTGATAATATAGGTAATGCTTATGGTAAAAAAATTCGAGATTTAAGAGATTATATTAAAAAGGGAGATTTTTTAACTGGTAATGGGTTAGTGGAATATTATGATATTAAATCAGATTATTTAGAATTATTAAAAGATAGTATTAATATCAAAAAAAGATTAAAAGTAGTTATTGATTGTGGAAATGGAACTGCTAGTGTAATTGTTAAAGATGTCTTTAATATGTTTGATATTGACTGTGAATATTTATATTGTACTAGTAATGGTAATTTTCCAAATCATCATCCTGATCCTTCAAAAGAAGAGAATATGAGTGACTTAAAGAAAAAAGTAATAGAGTTAAATTATGATTTAGGTATTGCTTTTGATGGTGATGCTGACAGGGTAGGGATTGTTGATAATTTAGGAAATTATTATACTGCTGATTATTATTTGTTATTAATGAGTCGCTATATGAAAGATAAATTAGATAAACTACTTTTTGATGTTAAATGCTCTAAAGTATTAATAGATGAATGTAATAAAAATGGTATTATACCAGTTATGTATAAAACAGGAGCATCTTACACTAATATGAAAATGCAGGAAGGTAACTTTTTATTTGGTGGTGAGTATTCAGGACATATATTTTTTAAAGATAAATGGCCAGGATTTGATGATGGAATTTACGCTGGGTTAAGATTTATTGAAATGTTGTCAAATAGCGACCAAACGTTTAACGAGATGTTAAAAGATGTCAAAAAATATGAAAATATTTATATTGAGTATCCAATAGATATTACAAAGAAAGATTTAATTGAAAAAAGAATGCAGGAATATGTTGAATTGCAAGGATATAATTATTTAAATTTAGATGGGGTTAGAGTTGAATTTGATGATGGTTTTGCACTAGTTAGAGGAAGTAATACGCAGAGTATTTTAACACTGAGATTTGAAGCTAATAATAAAGAACGCTTAAATGAGATAAAAGATGAATTTTTGACAAAGCTAGATGAAATAACTGTTAACCTTTAAAAAGCATATAGCTTTTTTTATTTTTGTATATTATAATATTTATGGTGGTTCTATGGAAGCTAAGGTATTGATAGAATTAAAATCTAAAGGGATTAATCAAGCGTTTACTTATAATGTAGATGATTCTATAGATAGTTTGTGTATAGGAAAAAGAGTAATAGTTCCTTTTTCTAATCGAAAATTAGAGGGTTTTATACTAGAGATTGGTGATTTTAAGGAAGAATATGAATTAAAAAATATTATAAGTGTAGTTGATGATAATCCAGTTTTAACAGAGGAACTTATATATCTTGGTAAATATATGAGTAAAAAAACATTATCTAATTTAATTAATTGCTTTCAAACAATGCTTCCTAAAGCTTTAAAGGCTAGTTATAAAACTAAAATTAATAAAAAATATGATATATATTTTGAACTAGTTGATAGGAAATATATTCCTAAAAATGAACAACAAAAAAAAATTCTTGATAAATTAAAATTAGGAATGGTTAAAAAAAGTGATATATCAATTATTTCAACTGCCTATAAGACTTTATTACAAAAGAAAATTATTAAAGAAATAAAAAAGGAAGTATATAGATTAGATGATAATATCTTAATTAATGATGAGTTAAAAATATTAACTCCTGATCAACAGCAAGTTGTAAATAAAGTTTTAGAAAATAAAGATCATTTTATGCCTTTTTTATTGCATGGGGTTACTGGTAGTGGAAAAACAGAAGTATATATGCGTATTATTGAGGAAATA
>CANPWK010000129.1 GCA_947584105.1 uncultured Bacilli bacterium | reverse complement strand
GCTTAACTATAGCAGGTAAAGCAATAGAAAAAAAGACTGCTATGAATAATAGTACCAAGATTATTTACAAATTTTCAAAAGTTTTAAGTATCTTTTTTAAATAAATTATAGTATAATTAGAAATCAAGTGGGTGATATAATGTTTGTTGATGAGATAACATTAGAATTAGTTGCTGGTCGTGGTGGTAATGGGTGCATGGCTTTTAGACGCGAAAAATATGTTGAAATGGGTGGACCTTTTGGCGGCAACGGTGGCAATGGTGGTAATATTATTTTTAAAGCTGATGAAGGGCTAAATACATTAATTGATTTAAGATATAAAAAAATTTATAAGGCTTTAAATGGAGAACATGGCCAAGGTAAGGGAATGAATGGTGCAAATGCTAAAGATTTAATTATTAAAGTACCATTAGGAACTGTTGTTACAGATTTAAAGAAAAATGAGATAATTGCAGATATCGTTAATAAAGATGATGAAGTAAAGATTGCGTTAGGAGGTCGTGGAGGTAGAGGTAATATGGCCTTTGCTACTCATAATAATCCAGCTCCAGCATATTGTGAAAATGGTGAACCAGGTGAAATAAAAACTGTTAAAGTTGAATTAAAATTACTTGCTGATGTTGGTTTAGTTGGATTACCTAGCGTTGGCAAGTCTACAATTATTTCTAAAATTAGTGCAGCCAAACCTAAAATTGCCGCTTATCCTTTTACTACATTAACACCTAATTTAGGTGTAGTTAAAGCAACTAATTCTCGTTCATTTGTAGTGGCTGATTTGCCAGGTCTTATTAAAGGTGCATCACTCGGTGAAGGATTAGGTGATAAATTTTTAAAACATATTGAAAGAACTAGAGTTATTGCGCATGTTATAGATATGTCGGGTCTTATTAGTGATCCTTATGAAGATTATAATATAATAAATAAAGAGTTAGAAAATTTTGATAAGAAACTTTTAGATAAACCACAAATAATTATTGCAAATAAAATGGATATGCCTATGGCTAAGGAAAATTTAAGAGTATTTAAATCAAAGGTCAAAAAGCCAATCTATCCTGCAGTGGCAATGAAAGGTGAGGGATTAGACAAGATTATTAATGCCCTTGCTGATTTACTAGATACTATAAAAAAAGAACCATATGATGGTGACAATAAACATATAGTATATAAATATGAACAAGAAGTACCTTTTAAAATATGTAAGGAAAAAAATGGTTTTCGTATTAAGGGTGAAAAAATAGAAAAATTATTAAAAATGACATGGTTTGCTTCTGATGAAACATATCGAAGATTTTCAAAACAAATGAAAAAAATGGGTATTGAAGATGAACTAAGAAAGATGGGAGCAAAAAATGGTGATATAATATATATATTGGATTCAGAATTTGAATATCAAGAATAATTAATAAAAGTTTAGGGGGATTATTATATGAATAAAGAGGTTAACAATATACAAATATTTACTAATGAGGAAAAAAATATAATTCGTAATTTTCCAAATATGTTATTAGGAAAGAAATCTGAAGAGATTAAAAAGATTTTTGAAAATCCAAAAATCACAAGATATATTGTGAATAAAGATTTATTTTGGCCTAATTTAGATACTATATTAAAATATGTAGGGAAAGATATTTTAATAATATTAGAAAATTTAAACATGATAAATAGGGAATATGCTTTTAGAAATATTGAAAAAATAATTACGTTTTCTATAGAAGAATGTGATGATTATCAAATTTTGTTTTTTTGCAAACATAATAATATTAGTGTAGATAGAATAATAAAAACTATAATAAAAAAAGATTATGCTTTTGAAGATAATCATATTATAAAATATTTATGTAATATTGACATTATGCCAATTATTGATAATATGGATTATTTCTTTAAAAATTGTTTTAATCTATTAGAATTAAAGCAAATTATTAATGAAAAAGGTTTTACAATAAATGAGAATTCAAATAAAATAATGGATGATAACATAGATAAAATTATAAATGAAATGGTAAAAGATGCTAGTATAAATGTTAATGATTTAAAAAAAGAAAAACTTTATAATACATTAAAAATTATAATTGATGAATTGTTAGAAAACGAACATTTACAATATCATGATATCGTAAAATTAGGTAGAGGTTCTTCTTCGACTGTTTTTCAAATAGGTTCTAAAGTATTAAAATTAGGAATTGAAAGAGAAACATTTTATATGGATAATAACAAATATTTTTTAAAACCACTATATAGAGCTAATTGGTATTCTTGTGATAATAAAAAATTCTTATTATGCATCGAAATTACAGAAAAAGTTGATACGAAAAGTGTTAATAGCAATGATTTATATGATATTTATTATTATTTAAGAGAGAATGGTTTAATTTGGTTAGATGCAAATGTAGGTAATATTGGAAGATTAATTAAAGATAATAAAACATATTTTAATAATTTGACTCCAGCACTCGCAGCAACAAGTTATACAACAGAAAATACTGAAACATTAAAAGCTGGCAATATTGTTATACTTGATAATGATTATATATATACCAAAAATGAATTTAAACGTAAATATAAATTAAGATTTTATAATGGTATAAAAACAATGCTTTTAAACAATTTAGTTGTTAGTGATTTAGAACAGGATTATCAAGAAAAAAGAAGGCTATTAAGAAAAGGTTAGATAAATTAAAAATTCATATCATTTGGGTATGAATTTTTAATTTTTGTATAAAATAATTATTTATTCTTTATTGCTTTAGAGTAAAAACTTTTTTTGCGTTATTTTATAAGAAACTTTAAATAAAAACTAGCAATTTAACTTTTTGATTGTTTAAAAAAGTTGTATTTTTTTTTTTTTTT
>CANPWK010000128.1 GCA_947584105.1 uncultured Bacilli bacterium | reverse complement strand
AGGAAGTATGAAGAGATATTTAACAATTATTATAGTACTGTTTATATTTGTAATAAGGGTAAATGCCGAAGATTATAAAACTGGTGATTTAGTGAGTTATAAAAACATCAAGTTTTATGTAATAGAGGATAAAGGTGATTATTTAACACTATTAAAAGCAATGCCACTGACAGCAGATGAAATTAATGGATATGGTGAAGATGGTGGAAAATATAGAGAAGAATTTTTTGGTACTGGTTTTTTAAGATATTGTAATCCTGATCAACCTGGTAATCCTTATATGTTTGAAGAGTCTAATGCTAAAGCTGCTTTAGATAGTTGGAGTAAACAACTTGACGATAAAGATTTAGTAGCAGATGAAGTAACATACAATGAATATGAGAATAATGATAGTCATATTGTAACTAATAGTTATAAAGTAAGATTGTTAACTTTAAAAGAATTAACGCAAAAATTTGGATATATCAAAAATGATGTAGATAAGCTATATTATCCAAGTTTAAAGACACCAAATTTTGTATTAAATTATAGATATTTTTTAATGGATTATGATGATAATAGTTATAATAATTTTTGTTATCGGTTTTATGTAGATATTGATCATTTTGTATCAGCCTATGAAAAGTCTTCATTGCGACCAGTAATTAACCTAAGTAAGAATTCAAATATTATAAAATTAAAGTCATCAGTAAAAAGTATTGTTGATAGTGAATTTAAAATAGGCGATATAGTAGAGTATAATGATGTAGAATATTATGTACTAAAGAATAGTGATAAAAATGACAAAACAGTAACAATGATAAAAAGAATCCCATTGTCATTTGAAGATGTAAATAAGTATAAAACTAATAATATGGAAGTTAAAAGCTATCAAGATTATGATGAAATAACAGACTTAATATACAATGCTGGATTTGTAAGTTATTATTATAGAGAAAATGGATGTAGTAATTATGATGATTATGAACAATGCCAAAATGATTATGAAAGTTCTGATATAAAACCAGTAGTCGATGCCTGGGTAAAAGACAATATAAATAAAAGTGATATAGTAGAAGATGAATTAGGATATAAGGGAAGATTAATCACTATAGATGAATTAGAGAATGATTTAGGTTATATAGGGCAATCACATACTGTTAATAGTTTTGGTGTATATTATAAAATGTCTGAAAAAACGCCTTTTGCTTTGGATGGTTGTTGGACCATGTCACCAGTACTTGATAGTCAAAAAAATGTATATAGGGTAGGCACGAAGTATGGTATAAATAGTGGTGAAATAAGTAGCATAGGTGTTTATGATAAATTTGCAATCTATCCAGTTGTAACTATTAAGAAAAATATAGAAGATAATATTATGAAAGATAATAATAAAGTAAATGTTCCAAATACCTTACTAAAAAATCCAATATTTATAGTAGTAGTTGGAATTATCTTAATAGTAATAGCTACAGTAACTGTAAGTTTAGTAATAAAAAATAAAAATAAGTTTCATAAAGAGGTTGATTAGAAAATAATCAACTTTTTTTCTAAAAAATTCCAATTTACATTAATAAATATGCGTGCTATAATATTTAGCGAGGGATTAGTATGGATAAGATAGTAATAAAAGGAGCAAGAGAGAATAATTTAAAAAATATAGATTTAGAGTTACCAAAAAATAAACTTATAGTAATGACAGGGGTTAGTGAGTAGTTTAGCTTTTGATACTATATATGCGGAGGGAAAAAGACGTTATATAGATTCTTTAAGTGCTTATGCAAGACAATTTTTAGGTGGAACAGATAAACCTTTAGTTGATAGTATAGAAGGATTATCTCCTAGTATTTCAATCGATCAAAAAACTACTAATAATAATCCAAGAAGTACAGTAGGTACTGTAACTGAAATATATGATTATTTAAGATTATTGTTTGCCCGTATTGGGGTTGCTTATTGTCCTAATCATCATATACCGATAACTAGTCAAAGTATTGAGGAAATGACTAGACAAATAGAAAGTTTAGAAGAAAAAACTAAGATTCGTGTTTTAGCACCCATTGTGCATGGTGAGAAGGGTACCCATAAAGAATTATTAAAATCATTGGTTAAAGATGGTTATATTAGGGTACGTATTGATAATGAAGATTATGATTTAGGTAGTGATATTGAACTTTCTAAAACTAAAAAACATAATATTGATATTATAGTTGATAGATTAATTATTAAAGAAAATATTCATAGCCGATTATATGAAGCTATTGAACTTGCCTCATCACTTGCCCATGGCAGGGTTGTTATTGATGTTATTGGTGGTAGTGAAATAATAATGAGTGAAAAGTATGCTTGTCCTATGTGTGATTTTTCATTACCCGAGATTGAACCTAGAATGTTTTCTTTTAATGCTCCATATGGTGCTTGTAAGAAATGTAATGGTTTAGGTGTAACTCAAAAAATTGATGAAGATTTAGTTATTCCCGATAGAAATTTAAGTATTTTAGAAAATGGTATTAAAGTATTGAACTTGGATAATAATACTATTTATACTCAGATTATGACAGTTAGTAAGTATTATAATATTGATTTAAACACGCCTATAAAAGATATCCCTAAAGAAAAGTTAGATATAATTTTATATGGTTCTAAGGATATATTAGAATTTAATTATATATCATCTAATGGTAATACTAGAAAGACAAAAGATTATTATGAGGGCATAATAAGTAATTTAGAAAGAAGATATATAGAAACTAAAAGCGGATGGATACGTGATTGGATTAGCCAATATATGGTAGATATGGAATGCCCTAGTTGTAATGGAGCTAGATTAGATAAGTCTGTACTTACTGTTTTAATCAATAAAAAAAATATTTATGATGTAAGTAAGATGTCAATAGGTGAATTAA
>CANPWK010000127.1 GCA_947584105.1 uncultured Bacilli bacterium | reverse complement strand
AACATTTCTATCTACTAGGAAAGCAGATTAATAATCTGCTTTTAGAATAAAAATATTATTTATAATCTTTAAATAAATCTACAACACTAATATCAAGAGCTTTACATATATTGATGATAGTTACGAATGAAACATTTTTAAAATTTTTTTGTGATTCTATTTGTTTAATATAAGAAATACTACATTTAGCTTTTTCAGCTAATTGCTCTTGTGTTAAATTATTTTTTAAGCGATAGCTCTTGATATTGGAACAAAGATTATTATATTCATCATAAACTTTGGTTTTATTCATTACTTACCACTCCAATCATATTTTCTCATATTTTACAGAATTTAACAGTACACTCAGAGTGTACTTGTGGTATAATGGATATTGAGGGAGATATTATGTATGTTAAATTAAGACAAATGAGAAAAGAGCATGGTTATACTTGTGGTTATATGGCAAATATTTTAAATATTACAAAGGCCTATTATTCACAACTTGAAACTGGTGCTCGTAATTTATCTTATCATCGTGCTATTAAAATTGCTCAAATTTTTAATGTAAAACCAGATGAAATATTTTATGAAGATCATTTAAAAAACAGATTAAAATAATCTTTTTTTTTAAATATAAATATGTTACACTAATATGGGAGGGTTTATGACAACATTACCAGCAGATACATTTTTAGTGACAAATAAAACAGTATTGAACCATAATGATTTAGGAATATTACTTAATCTTTACCAACCATTAGTTGGCAATGATTCAATAAGTTTATACTATACTTTATGGTCATATTTAGATAAATCAGAATTAATGTCTAATGAATGGACTCATTATCACTTACTTACTAATATGCAAATAACTATTCATGAAATTGATGATGCTAGAATTAAGTTAGAAGCAATAGGCCTTTTAAAAACATATTTAAAAAAAGGTAATATTAATAATTATATTTATGAATTATATTCGCCAATGAGTGCATCAGAATTTATAAATAATCCAATATTAGCTACTGCTTTATATAGTGCTGTTGGAAAATTAGAATATGAAAAAATAATTAATTTTTATAAAATTCCAAGTTTAAATTTACGTGGTTATGAAGATATAACTAAAAATTTTAGTGATGTATTTGCTTTTAGTAATGGTTGTGTAAATGAGAATCTTATTTATGATTTAAGAAAATCTCGTTATCGTAATTTAGAAATATTATCTAAGATTGATATTAATACTATATTAAGTTTAATTCCAAATGATTTACTTAATCAAAAAAGTATCAATAGAGATATTAAAGAATATATTTACAATATTGCTTATATTTATAATTATGATAATGATGCAATGGTTTCTTTAATTAGAAATAGTATTAATGAAGCTCATAGAATAGATAAAAAATTATTAAGAGAAAACGCAGATAAATATTATAGTTTTGATAATCTAGGAAAATTACCAAGTTTAATTTATAAGAATCAGCCAGAATATTTACGAAAAAATATTCAAGATGAATCTAAACGTAGTAAAATGATTTATATGTTTGAAGTGACATCTCCATATGATTTTATTAGTAGTAAATATAAAAATTCAAATCCAACTAATAGTGATTTAAAAATAATTGCTCATTTACTTTTAGATTTGGATTTAAAACCAGGAGTAGTCAATGTGCTTATTGATTATGTTTTGAAAGTAAATAATAATAAATTAACTAAATCATATGTAGATGTAATAGCATCTCAGTGGAGTCGTAGTAATATAGAAACGGTTGAAGATGCTATGAAGTTAGCAGAGAAAGAGTATAAAAATATTACAAGAAAAAAATCTGTTAAGAAGGATAGTGTAAAAGTAGAAAAGAGTCCTGAATGGTTTGATAAAAATATAGAAGAAAATAAAGCAAGTTTAGAAGAGATAAAGGCATTAGAAGAGCGAATAGGAAGTAGGTAATATGCAGAAATTTCAAAGTTTAAATGAAGGTAAAGTTGATAGAAATTTATTAGATGAAGAATATAATTTAGCTAAAGGGAATCATTATTTTAAAGAAATAATAAATAAAATAAAATTAGATGAAAATTATTTAAAAAATTATACTTCATTATTACAAGAATCTGCATTAGAATTTGAAAATTGTTGTAATTGTAAATCAATTATGGAATGTAAAAATAAAATATCTGGTTTTACTTATTTACCAAAAGTTATAAATAATAATTTAACATTTGAGTATAAACCTTGTAAATATAAAAAGAATATCATCAAAAAAGAAAAAACTTTACGAAATATTAAAAATTATAATACACCTGAATTTTTAAAAGAAGCATCAATTAGTAAAATTTATAAAACAGATAAAAATCGATTTGCAACTATTAATTGGTTATTAGATTTTTTAGATAATTATAAGCTTGGTGATAAGGGTTTATATTTACATGGTAATTTTGGTTGTGGAAAAACTTATTTAGTTGCGGCTACATTTAATGAATTATCTAAAAAAGGTTATAAAACATCTATTATTTTTTGGCCAGAATTTATAAGGGGAATGTTTGATTTTGATTTTAAAGAAACAGTAGAATACATTAAAAACGTTGATTTATTATTGATTGATGATTTGGGTGCGGAAAATTTAACTGCATATAATAGAGATGAGATATTATGTCCTATTTTACAATATAGAATGGATAATAATTTAACTACTTTTATAACATCAAATTTAAGTATCGATGATTTAAATAATCACTTATCCACTAGTAAAAATGGAGTAGAAGTAATTAAAGCAGGTAGGATAATTTCTAGAATTAAGCAACTTACTGTTGATATGGAAATGATTAGTAAAAATTTAAGAAAATAAGAATAAATTCCTTTGTTAATCAAAATTTGATGAAATAAGGAAATAAAGAGATGTAAAAAAAAGTGAACGC
>CANPWK010000126.1 GCA_947584105.1 uncultured Bacilli bacterium | reverse complement strand
AGATTCAAGTATTATAATAATAAAAGTTTTATATCGCGGGGTGGAGCAGTTGGCAGCTCGTCGGGCTCATAACCCGAGCTTGATGATAAATTCATTGCAAGCTAAAACTGTTCTAAATACCAAAAACATTGAAAATTATATATTTTGCTAAACCTTTAATAAAACCTTTTAGGGTGATTAAGACTTAATAAAACTTATTAAAATTTATTTTATAAAGGGACATTAAAGGGACAAAAAAAGCACAATATTTAATTAAATATCGCGGGGTGGAGCAGCTGGCAGCTCGTTGGGCTCATAACCCGAAGGTCGTAAGTTCGAGTCTTACCCCCGCAACCAAAGAATTAAGAAGCACTTGCTAGATTTTAGCAGGTGTTAATTTTTTGCTTTTTAGGGTAAAATTGTCACACTTTGGTCACACTTACCACAACACTTGCCGTAGTTTAGAAAGTTTTAACAAAGATAATATTCAAATAATTCACAGGGTATGGTATAATTGTGAAAAATGAAAAAAATAAAATAAAAACTTTTAGTTGAGATTACTTAGCTTAAATTTTAATTACAAAAATAAAAGATATATAAATAAAAAGGAGATATAATAATATGGTATGTGATAGTTATAATCTTGTTGTTACAAAGGAGAAATTAATTGATATTTTATATAAAAAGAATAATAATGAAAAGAAAAAAATAGATTCTTCTAAACAAATTACTAAAAATGATATTAGTAATATAATTGATATTATTGTTGAAGAAGAAGATAAAAATGATGAAGTTTATTGCTTTTATGATGTTTCAGTTTGGAATGATCAATTAAGACAAATACATATGGAAGCTAATTTATCAGATGGCTTTAAAAAAATGTTTTTTTTCAAAGTAGATGATAAATACATTTATATTGAACCTATTGAACAAGAAAGTGATATAAAGCAAATTGATTATATATTAAATAATAATTTAAATAAGGGAAAGAAAGATAATTGGTTAAGAGAAAAGAGATTTAAATATATTGATATTTATAATAAAATAAAAGAACAAAACAAATCAATAGATGTTAAACTTAAAGAATATGATTGTATAAAAGTCATATGCGACAATGATAAATATAATAACATAGGTATTGAAGATATAGAAAAATCAATAAATTTTTTACGCGAAAATCAAAAGCATAACTATCTTACTATAGAGGAACAAATATTATTAAGATTAATAATATTATATGGAATTAGAAATATTTATTTAAATAACACAGATTATTATAAAGAACAATATGTTGAAACAATAGATAATGTTATGCAAAATTTAGAAAATTATATTCTATTTATTAAAGAAAATGTTGATAGTTTGAAAGATGAATATAAATATTCTTTTAATTTATTTGAATTTTTACATGAAAAAATTATCGATGTGAAAATGCTTTGTAGAGATGATAAAACAGGATTTTTATACAATAAAAATATAGTAATTGACATTGAAAAAATTTCTCTTTATAATAGATGGAGTTTAAATTATATAAATACATTTTTGATATTATTAAGATATATAAGATACATTAGCTTTGATTATTTTGTTTCTATAGGTGATTTTGCTAAAGCAAAAAATATATTCGAAAAAGATTTAGATTTATTTAAATACTTTAAAAATAATAATTATACTGTAGAAGATATGATTAATGAATTATTAGATAATACAGACAATACACCATTAAAATTTAAAAGAAATATAAAAGTTATTTTAAAGTTTTATATAAGTTGTTATTATTATCTTAAATATTTTAAAGATAATGAAAATGCTGATAAAGTATCTGAATTTTTACTTTATTTTAAAAATGGATATGACATAGAAGATTTTATTATAAAATGTAAATATATTAAAATGTCTGAAAATTTCAATGATATTAAATTAGACAATATAAATAATATTGAAGAAGTGGACAAAGCAATTAATGAAATAAGTGAAAAAATAACAGAAATGAAACTGGTAAATAAATTTGATATTGATGATATAACAAAAATATATAATAATATTGATTTTAATGGATTTAATCCAGAAAATAGAGAAAAAATAAAAAGATATATAGCTACAGGTGATAAAATAATGAACACTTTTAATAATGGTAAAAATGAGAATTTTGATTATTCATCTGCAGTCATCGAGTGGAGTAAAGCTGTTGAACTTGAAATTAACGAAAAGCTTATATCAACATTAACAGAAGAAGACAAATATAACATTGAAACTTATTCAAGGGAAATAAATTCTAATAATAAATATAGAAAGAGTCATCCTTTTATTTTAAATCTCAACGATACTACTATAGGAACATTTGATGCTATAAAAAAATATGGTTTGCAAGATTATTTATATAATGAATACTTTAGTAAGTCATATACATTTAATAAAGCAACCTATAATAATTTGTGTATATATTTAATAGAAATTGCTGAAACTAGGAACAATTCTGCTCATAAAGATAATCCAATTAATATAGTTACAGCTAGTGAGTGTAAAGATAAAATATTGGCATCAGCAAAAATTCTAGAAATATTATCAAAGTTAGAAAAAAGATAATAATAAAAAAGTTTGTATTAGTACTAGATAAGGTAATACTTACAAGATTTAAGGAAGATAAATGGAAAATCATAAAATAGAATTATAGTAATTATCAATAGGGTAGTTACTATTTTTTAATGTGATAATCGGTATAAAATTAATAAGAGTATTAAAATATAAATAAAAAATATATACCGGAATATAAATGACCACCCCGCCTCTAATCTCTACAAAGTAAAGAAGGGGAACGGCGAGGGGAGTGCTTTTAAAACTTTCGGGAAATTAGTAAGGGGGGGGGTATCCACTTATTTTTCTGAAATAGCTTCTAGTAATAGTGATACAGCCAATGAAAAACCTTCAATAAAGGTTT
>CANPWK010000125.1 GCA_947584105.1 uncultured Bacilli bacterium | reverse complement strand
GTATAATATATTTAATCCGTGACGATAGCAAAGTGGACACACCTGTTCCCATCTCGAACACAGAAGTTAAGCACTTTTACGGCGAAGATAGTGTAAAGCGAAAATAGCAAGTTGCCAATTTTTTTTTGTATTTTAAAAAGCTAAATATATTATTAGCTCTTTTTATTTATTTTAAATATTTATAAGTAATAAATATAAAAAATATCTAATTTTGCATTTTTATGTAAATAAATTGTTAAAAATAGTAATTTTATTGAAATATTGTATTTTTAAATGTTATAATGATAATGGTGATTATAAATGGAATATAAATATATATCTCGAAGTGAAATTGATACAATTGAATTAGCACAGAATATTGAATCTGAAAAATTTCCAAATATGGTTATATGTCTTGATGGTGAATTGGGTAGTGGAAAAACTGTATTTACAAAAGCATTTGCTAATGCTATGGAAATTAAGGAAAATGTTACTTCTCCTACTTTTACTATAATAAAAGAATATATAGGTGATATGCCATTATACCATATGGATGTATATAGACTGGAAGGTAATGTTGATGGTGTTGGCATAGAAGAATATTTTAATAAAAATGGAATTGTTATAATTGAATGGGCTAATACTATTAAAGAAATATTGCCTGAGGAAAGATTAGAAATAAAAATAAAAGTTGCAAGTGAAAATAAAAGAGTTATATACTTAATACCATATGGTAAGAAATATGAGGAATTATGTGAGGCTGTAATATGAATTATCTATTTTTAGATACATCTTATAATTCTATTAGCATATATGTAATTCAAAATAATAATGTTTTAATTTCAAATCAAAAAATTGTGCAAAAAGATATGGCAAATAGCATTTTACCTTTATTGCGTGAATTGTTAAATTCTTGTAATTTAAGCATTAATAATATTGATAAATTATTTGTAACTGTTGGCCCTGGTTCTTTTACAGGAGTTAGAATAGGTGTTACAGTTGCGAAAGTGATATCTTCTTGTTTAGGAATTCCTGTAATTCCTATTTCTACATTAGAGTTTTTAGCATCTATAACTTCTAATTATAAAAAAATTATTCCAATTATTGATGCAAGAAGAGGTAATGTCTATTATGCAGTTTATGATAATAATTTAAATTTACTAGTGAAGGAACAATTAACTCCATTACAATTAATTGATAAAAATGATGCTATAATAGTTAGTTATGATGGATTTGCAGGTTCAAAGATTATGGACATAGATATTTTGAAATTAATAAATAAACATCAGTTAGATAAGCCGATTAATCCCCATCAATTAGTACCTAATTATTTAAAGAAAACAGAGGCTGAAGAAAAATTAAATGATAAGAAAAATTAATAAGCATGATGTATTAGCAATAAATGCTATTTTAGTAGATACTAATTATAAAATAACACAAAGTTATTTAGACAATCCTTTTTTTAGATGTGTGGTTTATGAAAATGATTTTATAAAAGGAGCTTTAATTTTTCAACATATTTATAATCGTATTGAAATTGATTACATAGTAGTAAAAGAAGATTGCAGGAATAATCATATTGCAAGTAATTTAATGGAATATTTAATTTCTTATGCTATAAAAAATAATGTTGATAATATAACTCTTGAAGTTAATGAAAATAATTCAATTGCAATAAAATTATATAAGAAGTACAGATTTGAAATGATTTCCAAAAGAAAAAATTATTATGGAAAAGCAGATGCTATTTTAATGATAAGGAAGTTTGATAATAATGAATGATGTTTATATATTAGGAATAGAAACAAGTTGTGATGAAACAAGTGTTTCAATTGTAAAAAATGGGGTAGAAGAAATTGCAACAGTTGTTTTATCACAAATGGATATTCATTCTAACTATGGGGGAGTTGTCCCAGAAATTGCTAGTCGTATGCATGTAGAGAGTATAACTATAGTTATTGAGGAAACTTTAAAAAAAGCTAATATGAGCATGGATGATATTGATGCTATTGCTGTAACATATGCTCCAGGTTTAATTGGTTGTCTTTTAATTGGCGTTACGGCAGCAAGTACATTATCATATATTTACAATAAGCCTTTGGTACCTGTTCATCATATAATAGGTCATATATATGCAAATAATTTAAATCAAAGATTAAAATTTCCTTTAATTTCTCTTGTAGTATCTGGCGGACATACAGAATTATTATATATGGATAAAGATTATTCTTTTAAAAAAATTGGTGGTACTTTAGATGATGCTGTTGGTGAAGTTTATGACAAAGTAGCACGTGTAATTGATGTTCCTTATCCTGGGGGACCAATTGTTGATAAAATGGCTCATCAAGGGGAGGATAATTATAATTTACCACTACCATTAGATGATAATACATATAATTTTAGTTTTAGTGGACTTAAAAGTGCAGTTATTAATTTAGTACATAATGAGGAACAAAGAGGTAATAAAATTAAAAAAGAGGATTTATCTTGCTCTTTTCAAAATAGAGTTGTCAACATATTGTCAAAAAAAACTATGAAAGCTCTAAAAGAGTATAAAGTAAATAATTTAATAATTGCAGGGGGAGTATCTGCTAATAAGGGTTTAAGAGAAAAGTTACAACAATTGTGTCAAAAAAATAATATAAATTTATCAGTTCCAGAAATAAAATATTGTACAGATAATGCTGCTATGATAGCTTCCGCTGGTTATTATGCATATAAATTAGGAATAATATCAGATATTGATTTAAAGGCCAAACCTAATGAAGATATAATTTACAATGATATTTAAAATAATTTAATGAATATAAATATGGAACACTTTTAAATTTCCCATATTATAAAACTTATGCAAAATATGATTATTTAGATAAAATAGATAAAAACTGACTTCCAAATAAAAATTAACGTTTGCTCAAATTTTAAAGTAAACGCAACTTTTTAAGGTTAAATGCAACTTACAGTGTGATGAAAAGTTAGTAACAAATA
>CANPWK010000124.1 GCA_947584105.1 uncultured Bacilli bacterium | reverse complement strand
CTATATTTTCACCATTTAAAAATTTAGGGTTGATTATAGTAGATGAGGAACATACTGATACTTATAAGCAAGAGAATAATCCTAAATATGATGCGATTGATATAGCTTTAAAAAGAGCGAAATATAATAATATTCCACTTATTTTAGGTAGTGCTACTCCAACTATTGAAAGTTATACTAGAGCTAGACTTGGCATATATAAATTATTGGAATTGAAAAATAGAATTAATAATAAATTACCTATTGTTGAATTAGTAGATATGAAAAAAGAAATAAGAAAGGGAAATAGAATTATATCAAATTCTTTAAAAGAAGCTATAATAGAGTGTTTAAATAAAGGTGAGCAGGTTATTTTACTTCTAAATAGACGTGGATATTCTACTACTGTTGTTTGTAATGATTGTGGTTTTATTCAAAAATGTCCAAATTGTGATATCCCTTTAATATATCATAAGTCTCATAATAAGATGACTTGTCATTATTGTGCTTATTCTACATATAAAATACTTAAGTGCCCAGAGTGTAATTCAACTAAAATTTCGCAGTTTGGTTTAGGCACTGAAAAATTACAAGAAGAAGTAGAAAAGATATTTCAAGTTAAGACTCTTAGAATGGATGTGGATACAACATCAAAAAAAGGTAGTCATGAAAAGATTTTAAATGCTTTTATAAATAAAGAAGCTCCAATTTTAATAGGAACTCAAATGATTGCTAAGGGACTTGATTTTGATAATGTCACTTTAGTTGGTGTTATTAATGGGGATGCAACTTTAAATATTCCTGATTTTAGAAGTGCTGAGAGAACTTTTGATTTATTAAATCAAGTAGCAGGTAGAAGTGGTCGAGCTAAAATGGATGGTCGAGTTATTATTCAAGGCTTTAATTTAGAACATTATAGTATAAAGTATGCTAGTAAGCATGATTATTTGAGTTTTTATGAAGAAGAAATGAAAATAAGAAAAAAATTAAATTATCCACCTTTTATAGATTTAACTCTAATCAAAATAAGTGGCAATAATTATGATAATTGTTTTAAGGAAGCTTTGAAAATAAAAAAATATTTAGAAAAAAATAATGTAATAATATTAGGACCTAGTAATAGTAATATAGCAAAAATTAATAATAAATTTTTTATCCAATTAATATTAAAATATAAACATTTAAAAGCTATTTATAAATATTTAGTTGATCTTAAAGATATGTATGCTAATAATAAAGAAGTAAATATTGATATTAATATAAATCCTAAAAGTTTATAGTTTTAAAGTTAATATTTAATGAAAAATATAAAAAAGGATTGTAATTTTTTGATATTTAATATATATTTAAATAGGAGGTATTATGAAGAAGTATATATGTGAATTTTTAGGAACGTTAATTTTAGTATTATTTGGTTGTGGTGTTGCAGTTATAACTGATGCAGATGTTTTTTCAACAGCCTTAGCGTTTGGTTTGTCTTTAGTAATTATGTATTATAGCATTGGTCATATTTCTGGTTGTCATTTAAATCCGGCTGTTTCTTTTGCTTCATACTTAAGTGGTAAAATGAGTGGTAAACAATTTTTAAAATATGTTCTTGCCCAAGTATTAGGAGCAATATTAGGAGCAATTTTATTAGCTGTTATTTTAAATAGTATATCTACTATTGGATATTTTAAAGAGACAACTATGGGAGTAAATAGTTATGGTGGCTTTGGAATTAATATGTTTGGAGCTTTTATTGTTGAAACTATTCTAACTTTTGTATTTATATTTACTATTTTAGGGGTAACAAGTAATAATAAATATAATAATATTGCGGGAATTGTAATCGGTTTTGCTTTAACATTTGTCCATTTATTAGGAATAAAATTAACAGGTACTAGTGTTAATCCTGCACGTAGTATAGGGCCAGCTTTAGTGTTAGGTTTAGATAGTATTAAACAATTATGGCTATTTATTATTGCGCCTTTATTTGGTTCTGCTTTAGCTAGTATTTTATATAAATATATCAATGAAAAAAAATAAACATAATAAATGGTTTATTATTATGTTTATTCTAATCATTATGGCATCTATTTTACTTAGAATAAACAGTAATATCACAAAAATTATTGGCCTTATTATATTTCCTTTTGTTATATTATCTGGAATTATTATTATTCATATTGAAAAGTAACGTATACTTATAATATAAATTTATATTATAAGTTTTAATTTGCACAAAAAATAAATTTGTGGTATAATTTGTATTCGTGTGCGCTAATAATATAAGAAAGGATTGATTTGATGCATTTATTAGATGTTGGTTTTAATAATTTTGTTAGTTATAAAAATGGAGAATATTATATAGAAACCAAATTTTATGGTATAACAGATGATGGAGAATGTCTAGATATGTATGTATGGCGTAATTTTGGTGATAATAATCATAAAATAAATTATGGGGAACCTATTGGTGATTTAGATGATAATTTATTAAAAGAAGCAATTGCCTTATCTGATATGAAAAAAAGTTTAGGATTTTTCCAAAATGAAGATTTTGCTTTTCTAAAAGAATTATCATCTAGTGAGAAAGTTTTGAAAAGAGGGATTTATGCAAGATAAAGATGATATGAATTTTCAAGATAAAGTAGATTTATTAATAAAATTAAATGAAAAAATTATTAATGATGAAGAATACATTGATTTAACTCAATATGATAAATATTTTTATAAAGTTAATGGTGATGGAGATACGGCTTTATTAAAATTATGGTTATTAGAAAAAAAATATATCAAAAATTATAAGGATCAGGTTAAACAGTTTTTAACTTCAATTAATAAAAATATGGCTTTCCTTATAATGCAAGAAGCTTTAAATAGTGATAATGCTTTTAATATTAAAAGAAAAAAGAATAAGAAAAAAATATGATCAAGTTTGATCATATTCAGACTGTTGACAAAGTAAAATTTGTAAATAGTCTTTTCATTTTGGGAAAAATGTATTATAATTAAATTGCGAGT
>CANPWK010000123.1 GCA_947584105.1 uncultured Bacilli bacterium | reverse complement strand
TTAGAGTGTTTTCTCTTTTTATTTTGGAAAAAATTTATTTTCCCACATCTAGTTTACTACATCCAAAATAGATAAATAAATTTTAAAAGTATAATTTGCATGATATAATAATAAAAGAGAGCAGGTTATATAATATGAAAGAAGGCAAAAAACAAATAATTATTCAATTAGTTCATACATTTGCCAAGAAAGCTAACATAACTAATCAAGAAGAAATTATTTATACTATTAATAGATTATGCTCAATGGAAATAAATGATGCCATTGATGCTATTTTGGTTTTGTTAAATGATTTATTAAATAGAAAAATGATAACTAAGGAGGATATTTTTTCAAATGTTGATTCTATTATAAGTCTAAATCCTGAAAAGTATAAATCTGTTAGTAAATTAATTGAGAGGCTAAATTGGATTAAAGAGCTGAATATGGAACACCCTAGTATGTCCTTAACTGAAAACCATCAATTAGTTATGAAAGTTTTTGATAGATTTAACGAATTATTAAATGGTAATTTTGATTGTTATTATACTGGTGGCCTTATGGTATATTTAGCAACTGGACAAGAATTGAAAAGATATCATGGAGACTTAGATTTATTTATAAATGAACAACAATTAGTTATTTTAAAAGAACTGATTGATTCTAATCAGGATTTTGATTTTGTCAGTAATATGGAACACAAAGAAGTAAATGGTCATGAATATAAAATTGTATATAAAGATACTCCTATGAGTATTGGATTATTCCTATTTGAAAGACAACAAGATAATAGTATAACTACTAAGGAATATTATTTTGAAAATCAAAATATTAATGGACAATTACTTGTTGATGAACACCATTTTTCTAAAAAATATACAGAAATGTCGTTTTCTAATCAAATAAGAGAGCATAATGGCATACCATATAAAATGATGAGTTTAGAGAGCATTTACAATTCAAAGAAAAATTCTAGACCAAAGGATAGATACGATGCACAAATAATAAAAGATAATGTAGATATAACGATTGATAACAAACTTGATTTGGAAAGAAAAAATAATTTCGATATAAATCGAAAACAAGTAACCAAATCAATAATACAAACCATTGAACAATTATTACAAAAAAAAGATATTTCATATAATGAAAAATTAATAGAAGGTAAAAAATTTAATGAAGAATTATTAAATGGTTATTGCAAATAAATATATTATTTATTAGTCAAATATAGTAAGGAAAGTAATTTATGATGAAATTTAACAGAGAAAATTCGATTCAAAATATTAGTTTAAAAAGTGATAAAAGTTTAGTTGGAGTACAAAATGGAGAATAAGCCTAGTATCTTATATAGAGGAATAAAGGTTGATTATAATACCTTACAAAATTTTAAATTTTCTTCTGTTGATTTAAAAGTTAATTACGCTCCTATTATTGATAAGTATGGTAGAAAAACTGTTACTGATGGAAATGAATATGGTGTTTATATGTCTGATAATTTAAGTATGGTAACATCAGCATATGGAGATCTACATAATGATGGTTTACCAATCCATAATAATTTATCAATTTATAACCATCGAATAATGATACCATCTGTTGCCATAATATATAAAATTAATACTAATGGACTAGATATAAGAAAACCTTTTATTTTGGAACAATTAAAGGGTCACTATAATAATGGATTTCAGGGTGACGAATGGATAGCAGATTTTGTGCCAGCTAATAATTATACATTATATCGAGTTAGAATCGGTGCGGATATTTTACATGATGCAGAGGATATTGATTTATCAAAAACAAAGGATGTTTCAGAACAAGTGCAACAAAAATTAGAAATGCGTAAATATAGGCTAGAAACATTTGCTAATGCTATGGAAAAAATATCACCATCGAAAAGAAACTATTTTGGTAAAAATGAATTAAATATTTTAAAATGCATTTATGGCAAAAACGGGCTAAATTATATTAATGAAGATAGCCTAATTACAAATAATGTTGAAGGTATGTCCAAGTATTTAATAGCTAAAGTATTTAAGCGAAATAAATTGGATATAGATTTTCAAACAATAAAATATATAAATGAATTAAGAAGCAAAGCAAAAGATATTGATTCCATCATTGAAATACTGAAAAATGACAAAATAAAAAATATGCAAAACAAATTTGCTTTTGAGACCAAAAAAAGGCAAGAGGGTGTCTCTTATGCAACAGCCTATTTTGATAATTGGGAAAAAAAGCTCGATAATCTTATGACTATGATATTATTACGTAGAAAAAAAGATAATTTGTTTGATGATATTTTAAAAAATAGAGAAACTACTGAAAATATTGAACATTCTAAAAGAATGATGTAAAAATTAAAATAATATGTAGAAAAGTGGAGATAAAAATGATTGAAAATTTAAAAGGAAAATATATTTTTTTGGATATAGATGGAACTTTATCAGAATATAGACACAATAATCAAATATATGGAAGTAAATGTCCAGAATTAGGCTGCCTTTCTTTAAAAGATTTGCTTTTTTCTGATTTATTTTTAAAAGCAAGACCATTAAAAACAATGCAAAAAATAATCAATCAGCTTGATTCGGAAAAAATATATATTTTGGGGGCAATTACAACTAATAATGAAATAAATTGTAAATACAAATGGTTAGAAATAAACTATCCAAATATAAAAAAAGAAAATATAATTTTTATTAGTTCAACAATGTTGAAACCTGATGTAATAATTGAATATGCTCAAAAATTAAATATTAGTGTTAAAGATACAGTTTTAATTGATGATAGGCTAGATGTTTTAAGAAAAGCAGAAGAATTAGAAATCATAGCATATCATATTAGTTCTTTTATAGAATAAAAAAGTTAGATATATAACTGCATTGTCAAAATAATTTATCTATGTATTATAAATTCATAATAATATTATTTATAAAAACTAAAATAAAAACCACGTGAAAGTGGTTTTTATATGGAATTTATGTATATTTATAATTTACGATATAAGCCAATAGCTTTACCTAAAATAGTTACG
>CANPWK010000122.1 GCA_947584105.1 uncultured Bacilli bacterium | reverse complement strand
TAAAAAAAATTGAAATGCACTTTTTACCAGATGTATATGTTCCATGTGATGTGTGTGGAGGAACTAGATATAATACTGAAACATTACAAATTAAATATAAAGATAAGAATATTTATGATGTCTTAGAGATGCGTGTTGAAGAAGCTTTAGATTTTTTTGAAAATATTCCTAAAATAAAAAATAAATTACAAGTATTAATGGATGTAGGGCTTTCTTATGTTAAATTAGGTCAGAGTGCTCCTACATTATCTGGTGGTGAAGCGGCTAGAGTTAAATTGGCTAAAGAATTACAAAAAAAACCAACAGGAAAATCATTATTTATTTTAGATGAGCCTACAACCGGATTGCACATTCATGATATTAAAAAGTTACTTGTAATTTTAAATCGTATTGTTGATAATGGAGATACAGTTTTAATTATTGAACATAATTTAGATGTTATTAAAGTAGCTGACTATATTATTGATTTAGGACCTGAAGGTGGCGATGGTGGAGGCCAAATAATTGCAACTGGTACTCCAGAAGAAGTTAGTAAAGTAAAAAATAGTTATACAGGTCAATTCTTACAAAAAATGTTGTAATTAAATTATTAAATATAAGAAATAAACAATAATACTAGCAATTAATCCTTGTAAAAGTCTTGCTTCTAAATAAGGTAAATACCTTATTTTTTTATTATCTAGAATACTTAGTACCTGAGTATGAATACTAATACCACCAAAAGAAATAAAAAAAGTTGAAAAAACAATTTTAAATACAACTTTAATATTAGAATTACTAATATATTTTAAACCACTGGTTACTTCTAAAAAACCATTTAATATAGGATTGAAATCAAAAAAAGAAGAGATTATTGTGCTAAATACTAAGCAGCAAGTGATAGTGCCAAATATTACTAAAAGAGTATTAATTGCTTCATTAATTCCAATTTTTAGTGTCTCAATAAATCCTTTTGGTTGAATTTGAAATACTTTATTTAAATTTATTTTTACATATTGAGGTTTATTTTTATTTCTAAGAAAAATACCAATAATAATATTAGCTAAATAATGACTAATTAAAATAATAATTCCATACTTTTTATTATCTAAAAAAATAGTGCCTATGGTTCCAATTATAAAAATAGGATTAACAAAATGTGAGAATAGTAATATTTGATTAGCATCACTAATACTTATTTTATTATCATTTAATAATTCTTTTATGTATTTACTATTCGATGGTGAACCCGATAAAATGCTTAATACTAGAACATAAGCACAATTGCTATTTAAATGAAAAACATTAATCATAATAGGTTTTAAAAGTTCACTAACTAGTTCAATAAAACCATAATTAGAAAGGATACTAGATAGTATTAAAAAGGGAAGTAATGATGGAAATAGATTATTTATACAAATTTCAAAAGAAAAGCTAACACTATCAATCACTTTGTCAGCTTCCATTATCATCGCTATTAAAATTGTTATTAATAATATAAGAGGGATTGTTTTTTTCATTTTAATCACTAGTAAATATTATGATTTAAGTTGAAAAAATATTTATTTATGATATAATACCGATTGGCATTTAAAAATGATTTTAAATTAATTTTATATATCTAAATAGAATAAAAATAAATGTTGCAAATAGAAAGGAAGCAATATTATGCTAGTATGTGAAAATATTAGTTTAAGTTTTAAAGATAGAGTACTTTTTAAAGATGTTAATCTTAAATTTGAAAGTGATAATTGTTATGGGGTTATTGGTGCTAATGGTGCAGGAAAAAGTACTTTTTTAAAAATATTAAATGGTGATATAGAACCAACTAGTGGAAATATTATTAAAGATCCATCTGAACGTATTAGTTATTTAGTTCAAGATCATAATGCCTATGATACTTATAATGTCATTGATACTGTTATTATGGGTGATAAAGAATTATATGAAATAAAATTAGAAAAAGATGCTTTATATTTAAAAGAAAATTTTACAGAAGAAGATGGAATTAGAGTAGGAATTTTAGAAGATCTTTTTCTAAAAAAGAATGGGTGGCAAGCCGATAGTAATGCAGCAATATTATTATCAGAACTTTCAATTGATAGTAAAAAGCATAATATGTTAATGAAAGATTTAAAAGAATCAGAAAAAGTAAAGGTTATGTTAGCTAGGGCTTTATTTGGCAATCCTGATATTTTACTTTTAGATGAACCAACTAATGGACTGGATTTAGATAGTAAGAATTGGTTAGAAGAGTTTTTAATTAATTTTAAAAATACTGTAATCGTTATCTCACATGATCGTTATTTTTTAAATAAAGTGTGTACGCATATGATAGATATTGATTATGAAAAAATAACTAAATTTGTTGGAAATTATGATTTTTGGTATGAATCGAGTGAACTTATTAAAAGACAATTAAAAGAATCTAATAAGAAAAAAGAACAAAAAATTAAAGAATTAGAAGATTTTATTCGTAGATTCTCTGCTAATGCTTCAAAATCTAAACAAGCAACAAGTAGAAAAAAAGCTTTAGAAAAAATAGAATTAGATTTAATTAAACCATCTAATAGGAGATATCCTTATATTAATTTTGAACCTGAAAAATATTT
The DNA here is from genome assembly GCA_947584105.1 of uncultured Bacilli bacterium. Classification (GTDB taxonomy): domain Bacteria; phylum Bacillota_I; class Bacilli_A; order RF39; family UBA660; genus RUG12438. The sequence continues at coordinate 459 of CANPWK010000122.1, read as the reverse complement.
AGGAAAAGATGTTATCAGAATAAATAAACTCAATATCGAAAGTAACAGTAAAAAATTAATAACCAATTTAAAATTAACTATAGAAAATCATGATAAAATAGTTATTATTAGTAATAATGAACAAGCTAAAACTAATCTTTTAGAACATATATACAATAAATGTGATAATATTTTTTATGGACAAACTGTAAAGATGTCTTATCTTCCTAAAAATACCAATAATTTCTTTAATAAAAAAATAAACATGATTAAATGGTTAGAACAATATTCTAGTGATACTAATGAAACTTTTATTAGAAGCTTTTTGGGTAAAATGTTATTTAGTAGAGAAGAGGTTTTAAAAAATGTCGATGTATTAAGTGGTGGTGAGAAAGTAAGATGTATGTTAGCTAAATTGATGCTAGAGGGAGCTAATATTTTACTTTTAGATGAACCTACTAATCATTTGGATATGGAATC
>CANPWK010000121.1 GCA_947584105.1 uncultured Bacilli bacterium | reverse complement strand
AACTATAAAAGTTCGAACAGAAACGTCACTGGAGCGGGTGATGGGAATCGGACCCACGTTATCAGCTTGGAAGGCTGGAGTTCTACCATTGAACTACACCCGCATAAAAATACTATTTTTCATTGACAGTTAAAATTATATCTTATTTTATATTCTTTGTCAACTATTTTTAATATATTTTATAAAATTTGCTAATTTTATTAGAGGTTTGATATTAATAAAATAAGTTAAATATGTTTACATATTATAAATATTGCTTGGCTAGTAAACATTGATATATATTTTAAATATAAATAATTTTAATATACTAAAAAGATAGATAATTAACTAAATCTATCTTAATTTAACTGTACTTTTAATATGGTAAAAGCCACCAGTATATGCAATTTCTAATTTGTTTTCATCTATATATTCTAGATTAAACCAATCACTATTAAGAGTGTTAATATTGTTATCAAAATTTTCTCTAATTCCTTCATTTCCCATTTCATCTATTTCAGACATATCAAAGCCTTGTTTTACAGTATCAATTGAAATATTATATTTATTTAAAACATCTAATATTGATAATTGCTTGTCAGATTTAATATCATATACATAAGTAATAGGGTCAGAAGAACCACCGCTACCGCAATTTTTTATTTTTTCATTGATATAAATTATTATCATATCATCAATGGTTTTTGTTTCATATGTTTGAATATATTCTGTATAATTTTTTGGTGATACATCTGAAAAATCTGTTTTGTTAACTGTATCAATACCACAAGTATTGGCAATTTTGGAATTTAATTCTTCAGCTCCTGGTTTATTGCTATCGATTTTTGGAATATCAACGCTAATTGATGCATATGTATTAGAATCGCAAGGAAGTGTTACTTTATTTCCATTTACTGTATAATAAGTTTTCTTTTTAAGACTTGATACAACTTTTATTTCTTCAACATCATTTTTTTCTTTTTCAACTTGTTTAGTTGGTTCTTTTTTAGTTTCATTGTTGACTATTTTAGGTTTAGTAAAACCTAAAATATAAATTAATAATCCTATTATAATTAAGATTAAACATGTTAATAGTATATATATTTTTTTCATAATTCCTCCTATTTCTTTTTTTTATACTATCACATATATGTTTTTTTGACAATTATATATTAAGAAAAATTAATAAAAATTAATAAATTTTACAGCAATTTGACAAAACAATCTTTTTATTTTATTTAGTTTTTAGTATAATATTATTAGGTGATCCTTTATGAAAGGAATTAATAAAAAAATAGTTGAGGCAATTTCAAAACAAAAAAAAGAGCCAAAATGGATGCGAGATTTCCGAATTAATTCATATTTGAAATTTGAAGAATTATCTAATCCAACTTTTGGGCCTGAATTAAAAATTGATTTTGATGATATTACTTATTATAAGAAAGTAACAGATAAAATAGAAAATAGTTGGGATAAAGTTCCTAAGGATATTAAAGATACATTTGATAAATTAGGGCTACCAGAGGCTGAACAGAAATATTTAGCTGGAATTGGTGCACAATATGAAAGCGAAGTTGTGTATCACAATATGATTAAGGAATTTGAAGAAAAAAATATTATTTTTTGTGATACGGATACAGCTTTGAAGAAATATCCAGATATATTTAAAGAATATTTTAATAAATTAGTTAAATATGATGAGAATAAATATACGGCGCTTAATGGTGCAGTATGGAGTGGAGGAACATTTATTTATATTCCACCACATACTAATTTAGATAGACCTCTACAGAGTTACTTTCGTATTAATAGTAAGAATATGGGACAATTTGAAAGAACAATTATTATTGTAGATGAATATTCTAGTTTACATTATATGGAGGGGTGTACAGCTCCAACTTATACAACGGATTCATTGCATGCAGCAGTAGTAGAAATTTATGTAAAAAAACATGCTAAATGTCGTTATACAACTATTCAAAATTGGGCAACTAATATTTATAATTTAGTTACTAAACGAGCAATAGTAGAAGAAAATGGTGTAATGGAATGGATTGATGGTAATATTGGTTCTTGTGTAAATATGAAGTATCCGTCTTGTATTTTAAATGGAAAATATGCCTTAGGTAAGTGTATATCTATTGCTGTAGCTAAAAATATGCAAATTCAAGATGCTGGAGCAAAAATGATTCATTTAGCACCTTTTACTAAAAGCGATATTATAAGTAAGAGTATTGCAGTAGGTGGGGGAGAAGCAACATATCGAGGATGGATTAATATTGCTAAAGATGCACATCATTCTAAAGCGTTAGTTAAGTGTGATACAATTATTATAGACGGATTTTCTAAAAGTGATACTGTACCTAAAAATATTGTTTCTAATAATACTTCTATTTTAAATCATGAGGCAACAGTATCAAGAATCAGTAAAGATAAATTATTTTATTTGATGAGTCGAGGTATTAGTGAAGATAGAGCTAAGGAGTTAATTATTATGGGCTTTATTGAAAAATTCCGTGAAGAATTACCTATGGAGTATGCAGTTGAATTAAATGCATTGTTAAAAAATTATTTTTAATACTAAAATTTATAAATAGAGTGAAAAAAAAGATATTAATATAAAAAAAGTATTAACATCTTTTTATTTTGGCAAAATACTTAAAATAAAATAATAAAAATTGATATTTGTCTTATGATTAAACCTTTGATAATATTGATTTGAAAGGAGAAAATATTATGTTAAATCAAGCTGTACTTGTAGGTAGAATTGTTAAAGAACCTGAATTAAAACAAACTGAAAGTGGGAAAAATGTATCAAATATTACATTAGCTGTTCCAAGATCTTTTAAAAATAGCAATGGAGAATATGATACAGATTTTATTTCTTGTGTTTTATGGAAAGGGATTGCGGAAAGTACTGTCTCTTATTGTAAAAAAGGTGATTTAGTTGGAATAAAGGGAAGAATTCAAACAAGAAGTGTGGAAGAAAACGATTCTAAAAGACAATATGTTGAAGTTGTAGCAGAAAAAGTAAAAGTAGTTAAAAATAACGACAAAGACAAAGATTATTCCGATATGGAAGCGACGA
>CANPWK010000120.1 GCA_947584105.1 uncultured Bacilli bacterium | reverse complement strand
AAACAGCAATGGCACTTGCAACTAAAGTTTATGAACAAGCAGCTAAAGAACAAGATAATAATGCTGATAGTAAAAAGGATAAAAAAGATAAAAACTCAAAAAAAGAATCTAAAGCAGATGATGATGTAATTGATGCAGAATATGAAGAAAATTAATATGAAGTTCTAGGAAGCTAGAACTTTGTTCTTATAAATAATAAATAAGGAGAAAAAATGGAAAAGCAAAAAACTAGAGATCAAATTGAAGAAAAATATAAGTGGGATTTAACAACAATTTTTAAAAATGATGATGAATTTCATAAATTTTATGACAAAACTAAAGAAGATATAAAAAAAATAAATGATTATAAAGGCAATATAACTAAAGATGAAAATAGATTATTTGAATTTTTAAATTTGTCTGATGAATTAGAACGTCAACTATATAAAATATATTATTATGCTCATTTAACTTATGATAGTGATACAACTAATACTAAATCACAAGAAAATTATAATTTAGCTAATAATCTTCTTAATGAATATAATCTTCTTTCTAGTTTTGTTGTTCCAGAGTTATTAAAGACACCATATGAACAAATTATTGAGTATATCAATAAGAATCCTAAACTAAAACAATATAGTTTTAACTTAGAATGTATATATCGTTATAAAAAACATACACTTGATCAAAAAAGTGAAGAGATTATTTCAACTTTTTCGAAAGTGCTACAAGCTCCAGAACAAACTTATGAGTGTTTAACTGATAGTGATATTACATTTGGTAGTATCAATGTAGGAGATAAAGAAGTAGAACTTACTAGTAGTAATTATTCTTTATATATAAAAAGTCAAGATAGAGAAGTTAGAAAACAGGCTTTTAAAATGCTACATGAAAAATATGCTAGTTTAAAAAATACTATTACCAGTACTTTTATAGGTAATATAGAAGGTTTAATCGCTTTATCTAAATTAAGAAATTATCATAGTAGTATTGAAGCTTCACTATTTGATGATAATATTGCTATCGATGTTTATAATAATTTGATAGATACAGTTAGTGAACATATAGATGTTTCTTGTAAATATTTTGACTTAAAGAAAAAGTGTTTAAAATTGGATGAATTATATAATTATGATTTATATGCAGAAATGCTTCCTAACTTTAATAAGAAATATACTTTTGAAGAAGCAAAAGCCATTGTATTAGAAGCTTTAAAACCTTTAGGACAAGATTATATTAGTAATTTAAATAAAGCATTTGATAATAGATGGATTGACGTTTACAATAATAAAGGTAAAAGAAGTGGTGCATATTCTAGTGGCTTCTATGACACTAATCCATTTTTACTTCTTAATTTTGAGGGAACAATTAGTGACGTTTCAACATTAGCTCATGAATTAGGTCATTCTATGCACACTTATTATTCCTCTAAAAATAATACATATAATAATTCATCTTACAAAATATTTGTAGCGGAAGTTGCTAGTACAGTAAATGAATTATTAATTATTAAATATTTAATAAAAAATTCAAAGGATAATGATGAAAAATGTTATCTTTTAAATCAAATGATGGAATTATTTAAATCCACTATTTATCGTCAAGTTATGTTTGCCGAATTTGAACGAGATATTTATCAACAATTAGAAGATGGGATTCCACTTACTAATGAGGCTATTTCTGATCATTACTTTGATTTAAATAAAAAATATTTTAAAAATAGTGTCAAACTTAACGATTTGATTAGATATGAATGGGAAAGGGTTCCACATTTCTATTATAATTTTTATGTTTATAAATATGCCATTGGGTTATCTAGTGCTTGTTTGATTGTTGAAAATATTTTATCAGGTAAAGATAAAGATGCTGAGAAATATAAAATGTTTTTAAAATCAGGTGGAAGTGATTATCCCGCAAACGAACTTAAATTAGCTGGTGTAGATGTTACTAAAAAAGAATTAGTAATATCAGCTATTGATATGTTTAATGAGTGCATAGAGGAATTTAAAAAATTAAAAAATATAGAGTAGGTGAAGTATGAATAAAAGAGATTATTATGAGGTGTTAGGAGTTTCTAAAACTGCTACTCAAGATGAAATAAAACGAGCATTTAGACGTTTAGCTAAAAAATATCATCCAGATGTTTCTAAAGAACCTGATGCTGAAGAAAAATTTAAAGAAGCACAAGAAGCATATGCTGTTTTATCAGATGAGTCTAAACGTGCACAATATGATCAATATGGTCATGCCGCATTCGATCAGATGAATGGTGGAGCAGGATTTGATTTTTCTGATTTTGATTTCAGTGATATTTTTGATGGTTTATTTGGTTCTGGTTTTGGTGGCTTTGGTTCTTTTGGAAGACGAAGTAATTCAAATGGAGCTAGAAATGGTGCTGATAAATTAATGCGTATGAATCTTACATTTGAAGAAGCTGTATTCGGATGTAAGAAGGAAATAAATATTGATGTGAATGAAGAATGTAGCGAGTGCCATGGCAAAGGTGGTAAGGGCGAGAGAAAATGCTCTACATGTCATGGTAAGGGTGTTATTATGCAACAACAAAGAACTATTTTAGGAGCCTTTATGACCCAAAGTACTTGCCCTGATTGTCGAGGTAAAGGAATTACTTTTGAGAGAAGTTGTTCTAAATGTAATGGTAAAGGAACTATTCGTAAGAATAAAAATATCGATGTTAAAATACCAGCTGGTGTAGATAATGGTAGTAGAATTCGTTTATCTGGCAAAGGAGATGCTGGAACTAACGGTGGCGATAATGGGGATTTATATATAGAATTTGTTGTTAAAGATCATCCATTATTTATGAGAGATGATTATGATATCTATATGGAATTACCAATTACAATAACAGAAGCTGTCTTAGGATGTAAAAAGGATATTCCAACCCTATATGGTAATGTTAAATTAAATATTCCAGCAGGTAGTGAAAGTGGTGATAAACATCGTATTAAAGATCGTGGTATAAGTCATATCAATAGTAGTGCTAAAGGAGATATGTATATTATCTTAAAAATTTCAGTACCTAAGAAATTAGAACGTAATCAAAAAAAATTATTTGAGGAATTATATAACTGTAATGGCGAAGATGAAATAGATTCTTTAATTAAGTCAAATGCTTTATTAAATAATCCCGATA
>CANPWK010000119.1 GCA_947584105.1 uncultured Bacilli bacterium | reverse complement strand
TTTAAAAGTTCACTAGCTTTAATATCAATAACCTCTAATTGTTTACCAGTAACTTCTTCTAAGAGTCTTTTTAAAAGGTCCCGATTATTATCATTACAAAAAATGGCCTTAAACATTGCGTCATTTTTTGCTTTAAAGAATTTTTTCATTATCTCACCTCATATATATAATTCGATAAAAGATTCTAAAATCCTTTGAATTATAAAAAAATGATTATGAAGTATATTTAAGTTATTTTTTTGTATAAAATTTTTGTATTTTAATTAAAATGGTTGTTTTTTATGTAAAAAAATGATACAATGTATTTATTAGATAGGGTAGTCTATAGGGGATAAAAGAATAGGAGGGTTATTATGTTTCAAGACATAGAGCAACTTTTTGATGAAATTAATTCTAAAGGCAAATTAACAAATAATGTTAATAATTTAGATATTAATTCTCAAAAAAATATTTCTTCTGATAAATTGAATGTATCTACTGATTCTGATAATGGCTCTTTAGATACAATGTTTGATAATTTAGCACTTGATGTAACAGGAGCAACTAATTTTATTACAAAAGTTATAAACCAAAAAGATGAATTAATTAAGGATCGAAAAAAATTTGAAGAAGAAAAAATTAATTTTCAAAAAGAAAAAGAAGATTTTAAAAAATATATAGATTTACAAAATCAAAAATTATCACAGGATAAAATAAATTGTGATGAATATATATTAGATCAAAAAAAGAAAATAAAGGATTTAGAAGATGAAGCAAACTTGCAAATTCAAAATGATAAAGTTGAAATGGATTCTTTAAAATTAGAAATAGAATTAGAAAGAAAAAAATTAGATAATGATAAAGAGGAATTTGAAAATTACAAAAAATTAGAACAACAAAATATTGATAATAAATACTTAAAATTAGAAGATGATCAAAATAGTTTTGAAGATTACCAAAAAGTTGTAAATGAGGCTTTAGAAAAAGATAGAAAAAGTTTTGATTTAGAAAAATTAAATGCAAAAAAAGAACAACAACTTGAAAAAGATAAAGCATTAAGTGAAATAAAACAAAAAAAAGAAGAAATTGATAAATTTGAAGCAAAGAATCAAATGTATGAAAAATCTCTTAATCAAGAACAAGCTAGTTTAAATCGTGAAAAAGAACAATTTAAACAAGAAATAGAATTGGAAAAAAGTAAAATCCAAAGAGAGAAAGATTTAATCAAAACAGAAAAAGAGCAATTTGAAAAATATAAAGAAATGGCAGAAAAGAAAATTGATATTGCCAATCAAGAGTTAGAACAAAAATGTGCAAAGTTTAAAGATGTTATTGGACAGTTTAATTCTCGCTTTAAAAAGATATCTGAAGAATAAGAGGTGGCTTAGATGGAAAAAAATGATATGGATTTAGAATTTTTAGATGAGTTAAAAAAAGACTTAGATAATGATATTGAAGATATAAAAGAAGATTCTGATAATATAAAATTTGATATAGATGAAGAAGAAGAGGAAGATTTAGATTTTGATTTAAATGACTTGATTAATAAAATTGATGCAAAAATTGAAGAGATAAATGATTCTTCTAATGATCAACCTATTGATAATCAAGATGAGATTAAAGAGATTAAAATTAATTCTATAGATCAGGATGATGATATTGATCAAGATAAAGATGAATCTGAAACTATTAAGCAAGATTCAATTAAAGATGATGATGAATTAGATTTAATGGATATTAGTATTCCAGAAACTAAAGATGATGCTAAATCAGATTTAGATAGTAGTTTTATAAAATTTGATAGTTTGGAAGAACCTAAAGAAGAAGATTTAAATTTATCACCAATTATTGATGATAATGCATATGAAATAGAGGATGATTTAAATAAAATTCAAGAAGATGTTGAAGATGAAATTAATACAATAGCTAATGATAAGTTAGAAACAGATCTTAATAGTTTATTTGTAAAGGTTAATAGCAATGTAAAAGAAGCATCAGATATTTTCTTAAAGAATGTTGAAATGAAAAAGAAAATTGATAAGCGTTTTGATGAATTAAAAGAGCTACAACAAGAAATTGAAAGGGCTAAGCAAAACGATTATGCAGAAATTAATAATTATAAAGATAACGTCTTAAAAGAATTATTAGAAAAGAAAGAGGAAATTGAAAAGAGATTAAATGAGCTAAAAGATTTACAAGCAAATTTTGAAAAAGAAAAAAGTGAATTTGAAAAATATAAAAGAGAAGCTAAGGCTGATATAGATGATTATGAAAGGCAACAAAAAGTAAAAGATGATAGTCGCAAAGAAGAATTAGAAAAATTAGAAGATAAATTGCGTTTACAAAAAGATGCTTTAGATGAAGAAAGAAGACAATTAAGTTTAGATAGAATTCAATATGAAACTGATAAAAATGAATTAGCCAATAATATGCTTAAATTTAATGAAATTGTCGGAACATTTACTGATGGTGTTGGTAATTTAAACAATTAAAAGATTGAGAATATCAATCTTTTTTTATTTATTAAAGTATAGATATTTTTCATCTAGCGTTAAATCGTTTTCATATAATTCTTTAGCTAGTTCGCCAACATATCGGTAATGCCATGGCTCATATTTATATTTAGTTATATTGGTCTTATTTTTAGGATATCTTAAAATAAAACCATATTTATGGGCATTATTTTTTACCCAAATAAATTCTTTTGTCTTATCAAAATTATCATAATCTAAATTACTGTTAGATATATCTACGGCAAGACCTGTTTGGTGTTCCGAATGGCCAGCTTTTGCACTACACATAGATGCATAATTAAAACCTTTTTCTTTAACATACTTATTAAATAAGTTTTTTTGGTATTCAAAACTGCGATATGTAGATACAGCTTTTATTGTTAAACCAACTAATGAAGCATCGTAAGCCATTTTTTCAAAATTAATTTGGGCTAGATTTCTTAGATATTGAGATCCTTCACTATATTGTTGATCAATGATGGTTAAGTCTTTAGGAACATAGTTGCTAGGTAATTTATATTCTTTATTGACCAACACTTGGTAATCAGCAACATTATTTATTTCTTTGACATTAAAAAAATCTTTCATATTTAATTATACGAAAGATTTTTTTATTTATGCTATAAAATAAGCATAATATTCATCGAATGTTATATTATTTTCATGAATATATTT
>CANPWK010000118.1 GCA_947584105.1 uncultured Bacilli bacterium | reverse complement strand
GCACAAATTAAAATTGATAAAACCCTTTATTTATAAGGGATTATAGGCAAAATTGAATTAAAACTGTCAAATTGGGGGGATCGAGATGAACTCACTCCATTCGTCTTTGACTAAACAAAAATCGTTGAAAGACTTAATTTCTGTTACATATACTTTATAGACATTTCTTTTTTCAATTAAGTTATTATATTCAAAACATAAAATATATTGTGTAAATAAATTTTTTATGCTATAATATCATTGCAGTTTTATAAAACTGCAATGATTATAAATTTTACTTTATAGGGGATTAGTTTAATGGTAAAATAGGGGTCTCCAAAACCTTAGACAAGTGTTCGATTCACTTATCCCCTGCCAGAAAAAGCACCGATTTTTCCTTTATTTTTTTTCAGGAAAAATCGTTTTTTTATGTTCGATTTTTTTCGTAAAATTTAACTTGCTATTTATTTTAAAGAGAGTTACCATCACGAACAAAACGAAAAAATTTTTAGTTGTTGCAAATGATATAAATATTCATAATTTGATTAAATAAATATTGATACGTGAAAAATATTAAGTATTTGAAAAAAAAGCGCTTGCCATCATACAGTTACTATATTTTATTAATAATAATTGATAAATATGAAATAACGTGGTATATTTATGAATGGAAATAGAATAATAGTTCATACTTTAATACAAGTAGACGATAAATATCTAGTTACTAAAAGGTCAAAAAAAGAAGTAACTTAAAAATAACACTAATAAAAGTAATACATGAAGATAGTAATTATGATAAAGTAAAAGGTATGATTTTTATTAGATTAGTGTATTTAGGTGTTTTAGAGGATAATATAAATAATATAAAATTACAAGAAGATGAACATAGTGAATATAGATTAATAAATTCCTTAAACGATTCAAAAAGAGAATTAATCTCACCTTTTTAATAAATGATTTTTGATAGATATAAAAAGGGAAAACAGACATTTAATAAAATTAGGGGATGATGTAAATGATATTTAGTATTTTAGCATTATTAGCTTTATGTGTTAGTATTATTATTAAAGATAGAAAAACATCTTTATATGTTCAATCATTAAATTGTCTTTTTGAAGCAATATATGATTTTATAATATCAGCTTTTACAGGTGCAATTTTAAGTATAATAAATTTAATAAGAACATTTTTATTTATAAATAAAAATAGATTTAATAAAATAGTATATTTAATAATTTTATTTTTATTTGAAGGAATAATTATAGTTAATTGTTATTTTTCGTGGGCAGGATGGATTTCATTATTACCAACTATAGGTTCAATTGTTAGAACATACTGTTTATGGCAATCAAATATGAAATTAGTTAGAATATCTGGATTAACAACAGGTATATTCTATGGTTCATATTATGTTTATTATCATAGTTGGTTTATGGTAGGAGGAGATTTTATTTTATTAATAACGGCAGTTATAGCACTTTTAAAAAATGATATTAGGAGGAATATAAAAAATGAAGCTATATGTAATTAGACATGGTGAGACAAAAAGTAATGTCTTAGATATATACAATGGAAGTTTATTAGATGAAGATATAAATCATAATGGAATAAATCAAGCTATAGAAGCATCTAAAATAGTTAAAAATTTAGATATAGACTTAATTATTTGCTCACCACTTTTAAGGACAAGGCATACTTGTGATCTTATAAATAGTAATCATATCAATGTAATATATGATAAAAGACTAGAAGAAAGAAACTGTGGAAGCTTGACAAATACAAAAATTGATAACTTTTATTATACTGAATATTGGAATTATTATTCTAAAGTTAGAATAGATAATCTAGAAACTGTTCCTGAATTATTTAAAAGAGTTCATTCATTTTTAGATGAAATTAAAGAAAAATATAAAAACAAAAATATACTTCTAGTAACACATGGTGGTGTAGCAAGAGCAATTTATTTTTATTTTAATGAATTACCAAAAGATGGCCAAATTGCAAAATATTTGCCAAATAATTGTGAGATAAAAGAATATATATTGAATTTAAAATAAATTAAATGAAACTATAAAAAAATTAATATTATTATATTTTGTCTTTTATTATTTTTAATAACTACTAATAAATTAATAGTAAATATGCTGTATTATATAATCTAGAAGATAATATACTATTATCTTTTAAAAATAAATATGGAAAAACAAGTATTGCAATTCTTACAAAAATTATGACTTTATTAGGTATTATCAAAAATATTGATGATTATCAAGAATAGGTTATTATAAAACAAAAAATATCTGATGGTCTAGATAGTATAGGTATATATAATAAGTTTAACTGATGGAATGAAATTCCCTTATGATGACTTACTATATGCCATGTTTTTAGAAAATATGAACAATGATATTGTGAAAGATCTATATTTTAAAATCAGAAAAAATTAACTAGAAATTATTTTATAAGGAGAATAAATGACTATTGAAGAGGAATTACTAAATAAAGTAAAGATTGACTTTAACAAAATATCCGAATACGGGTTTATTAAAGATAATTCTGGATATAACTATTCAAAAAATATTATGAATAATACTTTTAGAGTTAATATTGTAATAGATAATAACGGAATCCTTAAAGGCAAAATTTACGATTTATCCTTTGGTGATGAGTACACTAATTTTCGAATAGAAAATAGTACAAGCTCTTTCATCAAACAGGTTAGAAAAGAATTTAAAAATATATTAATAGATATTATAAATAATTGTTCTACTAAAGAAAAATTTACATATGAACAATCAAATAGAATTACAAAATTAATAAAAGAACAATATGGAGATAATCCAGAATTTAAATGGCAAAAATTTCCTAATTATGCAATTTTTAGAAATAAAGATAGTAAAAAATGGTATGGTATCATCATGAATCTTGATAAAGGCAAATTAGATACAAAAGATACTGGCGAAATTGAAATAATTAATGTTAAACTAGAACCAAATCAAATAAAAAAATTGCTAAAGAAAAAGGGATTTTACCCTGCATATCATATGAATAAGAAAAATTGGATTACAATTATTTTAAATGATACTATAGAAGATGATTATATAATGAAATTAATTGAAAAAAGTTATTCATATACATTAAATTAAGCCTTAAACAGGTAAATAATAACAAATTTCAAATAGGTGAATTTCAAAAGTAAATTGTAAATTCATAAAAGATTAAGAAAGTGCAAGTTTTAATTGATAAAATTTGCACTTT
>CANPWK010000117.1 GCA_947584105.1 uncultured Bacilli bacterium | reverse complement strand
GTTACCACTTTTTATTGTTATTATTTTAGGTTCTGTATTTTTAATGAGTAAATATAATTATGTTTATAATATGTATTCAGTAAAATCAATTACAAAAAGTGATACAGTTATTGCAATGGATAAAATAGAGTCTAATTTTGGTAAACGCAATCGTTTAGTTATATTAGTTAAAAATAATAAAAAAGATTATAATCAAGAGTTAAATTTATATAATGAATTAATGAAAAATAAAGATGTATTATCGATGACTAGTATTGGTTCAACACCAATTACTGAAAATATATATTTAGGTAGTAAACTCGATTATAAGACTATTGCTAAGATAATAAATATTGATGAGAAAACAAGTTTAGGCTTGTATCAATATTATGCTAGTAAAAATGGTGATTTAGATAAATTTAATCCTGATAATTATCAAATATCATTAATTGATTTGATATATTTCTTGAAAGAAAACAATGATAATTTACCGATTGATGAAAATATGAAAAAGACAATTGAATATTATTACACAAGTATTGATTCTTCTTTAGGGCTTTTAGAAAGTAATAATTATTCTAGATTTATATTAGAACTAGATAAAGATGTAGAAAGTCAAGCAACATTTAATCTATTAGATGATATTAAAAATACTGTAAATAAGTATTATTCACAGTCTAAATTAGTAGGTGAGAGTGTAAGTGCTAAAGATTTAAAAAATACTTTTAGTCGTGATAATACTATTATTACTTTTATTACTATATTCTTTATCGCTTTAATATTATTATTTACTTTTAAATCATTTGGTATGACATTATTATTAATTTTAACTATTGAGGGAAGTATTTTACTTAATTTTGGTATTACTACTTTACTTGGTAATAATATCTTCTTTATTAGTTATGTTATTGTTAGTGCTATCCAAATGGGGGCTACTATTGATTATGCTATTGTTATGGCTACTAGGTATACAACTTTACGAAATAAAAAAGATAAAAAATCAGCTATGATAGGAGCTTTAACCGATACGATTCCGGCTATTATAACAAGTGGATTAATATTAATGACTTCGGGATTTTTAATCGGTATTATATCTGATTCAGGTGTAGTATCATCAATTGGTATGGCTTTGGGACTAGGAACATTGATTTCAATGATTTGTACAATTTTTATTCTACCAGCCATATTATATGTTTGTGATAAATTTATTAAACTTACAACAATTTCTAAAAGAAAAAAATAGTTTAGATACTATTTTTCTTTTTTTAAAATCTTAATTGTTTCTTGATAGTAATTTCCATCATTAGCTGTATAGCTTTCAACTTGGATTCCATCATTTTTTAAATCATTAGCTAATGTGCATAATGTACCAAATTTTTTTTGTTTATCATAATCACGAGTATTTCCAAAAGATCCAACAACGATGGTTTTATTAAATTTTAATAATATTTTTATTTTTTCTAGTTGTATGTTATTGGCTGGTAGTTGAGTTATTATGGTAGAAATTGCATTGTTAAATGATTTTAATTTTAGAAATTTTACAATATCACAATTAAATAATTTTTGATTATTATCATATGTATTAGAATATTTTTTTAGCGATTCATCTTTAAAAGTATTGGCATAAGGTGAAACAATCAAAATATTATTTATATTATTAAAATTATTTGTAACTGTATTTAAGATTCCTTGGTCTAGTTTAATAATTCCTAATTTTTCCTCATCTTTTAGTATGGAATTTTCAAGAAATTTAGCATATAGATAAGAAGCTGTTTCTTTATTTTGCAACCAATGTAAAAATAGGGTATATAATTTATTTTTATTTTGCAAATTTAATTCATCAATTTGATTTTCTATTTTAAAATTTGAATTTTTAAATTCTTCAAAAAGTAATTTTAAATAGTTATTTAGTATCATAAAAAAACCTCCGGTAATTATTATAAATGAAATGTTTATATTTGTAAATATATAATTAATATTATTACAATTATGATAGAATTAAAGTAAAATTAAAAGGACTGTCACCTGTTCAATTTAGGTTACAATCCTTAAATAATTAAACTGTCCAACTTTTGGGGTTCAGTTCAATTTTAAATTTGTATTTTTATTTATTTTTACAACTTTACCTGGGATACCAACAACCGTTGTAAATTCACTTGTATTTTTAAGTATAACCGCATTGGCTCCAATTTTAGTATTATCGGCGATTTCAATATTACCTAGAATTTTGGCACCAGCTCCAATAAACACATTATTACCAATAGTAGGATGACGTTTACCAGTTTCATTACCAGTCCCCCCTAATGTAACACCATGAAATAATGTTACATTATCTTTTATAATTGCAGTTTCACCAATAACAACTCCCATGCCATGATCGATAAATAAATTTTTTCCAATTATAGCTCCTGGATGAATTTCTATTCCTGTTTTTCTTTTAGCTCTTTCACTTAAAAATCTTGCTATAAAATAATGTTTTTTTAAATAAAAATAATGAGCAATTTTGTAATATGTTAAGGCTTTAAATGAAGGATATAAAAAAGCTTCTAAGTTACTTTTGATAGCAGGATCATGCATTTTTATAACATTGATTTGCTCTTTAATAAATTTTATCATACATCCTCCTAATAATATAAATATTGATTTATTATAATTTATGATTGTTTGGTCATGTTAGTAATTGAAAAAGTTTGTATAATAATAATTTATTAAACGGTTTTATCTAAAATTAGATATTATGTTTATTTCAAATAAAAAAAGTTAGTAAAATTAAATATTTAATTTTACTAACTTTTTAAATTAATTTCTATAATACTAATCTGATGTATCACTTTGAGCATAAGATATGATTTGTAAAACTCTGTAAATAAGTTCTAGTAAGGAAATAATCATATCATTAATATATTGAATATTATATAATTTAAATAATTTCTTTAACATGTCTAATTCATCATTAGTAGCCATATTATTATCTTTTAATAATTTATATGCCTTTTTTTGAGCTTTAACTTCAGTTTTTAGTACTTTTATCGACATTATAAATGCAATTAAATAAAGTAATAATCCTAATATTGTAAATGCTATTGTGAATGTTGAAATTTGACTTTTTATAATGATAACATCAATAAGTACGCCTATTATAACTAATGGAATAAATGCTAATGGTCCAAAATAAATAAGTGGAGTTAATTTTATTCTTGTTTTCATATCAGGATCATTTTCTTTATCTAATATAGCTAAGCATGATTTTTGTGAAGCCATAGCTAAAGATGAGACAGAATTTTTCTTCCATGTTAAT
>CANPWK010000116.1 GCA_947584105.1 uncultured Bacilli bacterium | reverse complement strand
TCCCATGTCTTTTCTTTTTCATTAAATATCAAACTACAACCTAAATGTGGACATTTTGTATTAACTTTATAAGTTTTATTATTTTCTTTATATATTCCTACATTAATTCCATTTATATTTTTAATTTCTACATTATTTGAATACCAATTTTTATTTCTTTGAATTTTACTTTCAACAAATCCTTTCATATTACTAAATATGTTATCTGCATACTTTGGTATCGTACTTAATCCTTTTATTCTAAGTGGATTAAATAAATTTTCAAATTGATTATGTTTATTTAAAATAATATTACTTAATCTTTTAGTATTAGGTATAAAATTTCTATGTTGCAATTTCATAATTGGTTTATTAAATATAATAAGTAAACAAGGAAGTAATAGTATAACCGTTAACATACTACATATAATTCCCTTCGACATTACTATTCCAATATCGCCACCAATTTTTAATTGCATAAAAACTAAAGCCATTAATCCAGCTATTGTAGTTAAACTACTAGCAAATATTTCTTTTATAGATTTGGTTACTGTCTTTTTTACAGCTAACAATAAATTATCAGTATCACTTACCTCTTTCATATAATGATTTAAAAATATAATTAAATAATCAAGTGATAAACCGAATTGCAAAACAATAGCAATTGCCTTAGTAATATATGATATCTCTCCTAATAAGAAGTTGCTTCCCATATTTAATATAATAGAAATACCAAAAACGAAAAAAGCAATTATAACATTAAAATATGATTTAGATGTTAATAATAATACTATAATAATAATAGCAACAATTAGTGCTAAAATAGTATTAACACCACCAACAGCATTATCCTCATTTTCTACATATATATAATAATTACTATCAGCAACAATCTTTTCAACATCTTTTTTTACACTATCTCTGATACTATTATTAACATTACCCAATTCTATAATAATTAAAGCATTATTATTTTTATAATAGTTTTTATTATTATCAAAAGACACATTTTTGACATTCTTAATATTTTTAATTTGTTCAACTTTTTCTAATGCTTTATCATATGATATATCCGTAATTAATACTTGCATTTGGTTTAATTCACCAAACTCTTTTTCCATGATTTCCATACCTTCTTTGGTTTCGGTATCATTTGGAAGATAACTAGTTATATCATAATTAACCTTTGTATTATTTATATTTATTCCACATATAACTGTTAATAAAATAAATATAGACAAAAATAAATAACGAAAATTTACAATGAAATCTCCGACTTTTAATAAAAATTTATTTTCCTTCATCTTATCACCCTAAATAAATATATTATTATTATCGAAATAAATCATTTACTAATATTTAATTTAGTATAAAAATATACTAAAGTTGATAAAAAGTTGAAATTATATTATAATTCTAATGGTGAGATTATGAAAGAGAATTTAAGAAATAATAAAACTAATGAATTACTTAGTATAGCTTTAATAGAACTATTAAAAGAAAAATCCTTTGAAGATATAAAATTAAATGAAATATGTAATAAAGCATTAGTACATAAAACTACATTTTATAATCATTTTCAGGATAAATATGAATTACTTTATTATGTCATAAAAAAAATTCAAAAGGATATGGAAAAACATATTGATAATGATAAAGATATTATAGATTACTATTTAGACCTAGCTAAAGCTTACATTGAAAACATTAAAATCAACAAAGATTTTTATAATTCTATTTTAAAGTCTAATCAAAATGGACTATGTATGGATATATTTTATAATTTATGTATAGATAGTGTTAAAAAGAAAATTCAAAATAGTGATTATCATCTACAAGTACCAAATAATTATATCGCCAAATATTATGTAAGTGCTGTATTTTCTGTTATTACAGAATGGGTTGTAAATGGTATGCAGGAAAAAGAAGATACAATTATAAAATATTTAGAAATCTTAATAAAAAATGAAAAGAAAATTCAATAAAAATTTTTTCAATAACAAAATATTAATTCAATAGTAATTTATCATATTTACTAACTAAATCATTATACTTCTTCTTTATAACTTTCCCCTTTTGTTTATACAATATATTAAAATATTCATGTTTTGAAATATATTCATCATCTATTTTATAATTAGTAATTTCTAATATAATATTTATACAATTATCTATAATTCTATTATACGATGTAAGTATTTCAATAAAGTTTACACCAGCTTCTATTGAACATTTAGAATTTTTTAATCTTTCTATATGTTGTTTTTTAAACTTTTCACTATACATTTCTGACAACTGTTTTAATACTTGAACATCAATAACATTATTTATATTGCCATGATTTAAAGAATAAAGCGTTTTATTTAATGCATCATCAACAATATTATAAATTAATTTCAACTCATTTTTAGCATCCTCTGATAACTTAATATCTTCGTTATTTAATATCTGTATTAATTGAGTAACCTCATAAATATAGTCACCAATTTTTTCAAATTCTAATTCAATTTTCAATAACGATGTCACATATTCATTTTCTTGTTCTGTAAGTTCGAGATTATCTAATTTTACTAAAAAATTAGCTACTTCGACATCAATTTTATTAATTATCTCTTCCCTATCTTTTATTTTTTCAAATTTTTCGATTTTAAATTTATCTAATAGTTCAAAAGAATTAGTTAGATTTTTTTTAGTTAATTCAGCCATTTTAGTTATAACTAATACACTATTAGAAATAGCTACATTAGAAATATTATTTATTCTTTCGTCAAGTAAATTTAAAATTTCTAAATGATCATTATTATCTTCTTCATCTTTGGGACTATCTTTTATAGCCAACATAGCTAACTTTTCTAATAAACCTATACAAGGTAAAAGCAAGATAGTACATACTACATTAAATATCAAATGAAAATTAGCAATCCCTCCCATATCTATCGTTTTGTTCCAAAATGAGAAACCTATTACAGATTGATATGTATATATAAAGATTATAAATATAATTGACCCAATCAAATTAAAAAATAAATGAACTATAGCTACTCTTTTTGCATTTTTATTAGTTCCTATACTAGATAATATTGAAGTAAAACAAGTACCTATATTTTGTCCAAGTATAATAGGAATCGTACTTTTATATGTTATGATACCCGATTGCGATATTGCTTGTAAAATACCAACTGTAGCAGCAGAACTTTGAACAATAGCTGTAACAATTGCTCCCGCTAAAATACCTAATAATGGATTTGATAATTTGCTTAATACATCCGCCAATAATGGTACCTTACTAAAACTACTAGCCATATCTACCATAGTCATAAGACCAGTAAAAAGTAATCCTATACCAATTAGTAATTGACCAATATCTTTTATTTTTTGCTTTTTTCTAAATTCTAATAATATAAATCCTACTATTATTAATATT
>CANPWK010000115.1 GCA_947584105.1 uncultured Bacilli bacterium | reverse complement strand
AGTGTGTTACCTAGTTGTCTAAAACTAGGTTTATCGCCGAAATTCATTAGTTACGAAGTTTCTTTTGAATTTCGGCTATTTATATTAAGAAAGATTAACAAGTACTAACCTTAATATTAATTACTAGATTTTCTTCTATTACAATCTTTACAAAGCATTTGGCAGTTTTCAGTATTAGTTTTTCCACCTTCAACCCAAGGAGTTATATGGTCGCCTTCCATTTCAGTAATATCAAAATGATTTTTACAAATTGGGCATATTCCGTTTTGTCTTTCGTATGCCTCCCTTTTTTGTGAATCAGTGAAAGCTCTAATATTCAAATATTTCTCGTCACCAGTTATTAAATATATATAGATACCTGATTTTTTTGTTACATCATCATCCATCATCAAAGCTTTTACTTGTTCTTCTAATTTATCAGAATTAAAGGATTGGTCTTTATATTTGTTATACAAAATACCCCAATCGATACCTTTCATTTCTTTACGATAATTAGGAAACAATCTATTAATCCAATCTATAACAGATTGGAAGTACATCCATAATTCGTTTGCATCCTGATCATGTTGATGTTCTGACATATAATCTTCTATTACTTTACCATCTTTTGCAGAAACCCAATATAAAACTTTCTCTAAATAATCTTGTCTAATAGTTGAGCCATTCATAAACTTTTCGCCAATTTGATAAGCAGGACATCCGCTTTTACTAAAATGCCTTTTAGCATCGTGTAACCAAGTACCTGTAAATTGTGAGTTTCTTAATTCTTGATCTGTTAATTTTTCCCCAGCAATATTAATAATTTTAAACCAATCTAATTTTTCTGATGGTGTTCCTTCACATATATATATCATCAATTTATAATTCAAAATTTTTTCTTGTAAATCTTGTGGCAAATTTTTAAATACTTTATAATCAACTGAAAATTCATTATTTATATACTGACAAATACTTAAAGTCCTTTGCTGACCATCCAATAATTCGTATTTATCACCATTTTTACTCCAATACATAACATTTAAGGGAAAGTTCTTATTTATAGTATCAATAACTGCATTTCTTTCTTTTTCGTTATATATAAACTCCCTTTGAAATGGTGGTCTAATATCAAGTAATCCACCATATCCACTGACACCATTTTCTTGACTATCAGTATAATCTTTAACAACCTCTTTAATAGGTATTTCATGTAATTTAATTTCCACCTTCATCACCTTCTTCAATTTTTACTATAAAAATTCTACAATAAGTACTTTGAACTCTAATACCATCTTTATTTTCATAATATACATGTTTTTTATCATCTTTTACCAGTATTGGATTGTTTCCCATTGTAGCTCCAGTTCTGCCATTACTTTTTCGATCCTGTGTATAGCCAAAATAATCTGAATATTTTTTTAATACCATTGAATCAGGATGGCAACCTGTTTGTGAACTTGCAATAATTTCAAATTGTTCAGGATTATATTTATCCAAAAAAGTAATTGGCACACCCATCATATCATTATAATCGCAAGGAATATCAGTCACTTTATCAATATTAATAGCATCATAATTATCAAATCTTGGATAGTCTGTAGGATTATATTTTTTATAAAGTATTAGTTTTTCATGTCTCTCTTTATAATCTAAATTTGTCCACCATCTAACACCTTTAACCCTAATATATTTATTGCCATGTTCATCAATTCTCGTACCACTTGCTTTTAATGGATAAGACTCTGGAACTCTAAACTCACGATCACCACTATGAATCGAAGCTCCCATCCATACTTTATTCTCCTTAATTAGCTTAAAGAAATCTCTATAAGCGATTGCATTAACATTTCCTATTATTAAATATTTTTTATTATATTTTTCAAGTTGAGCAACATACTCTCTAAATAAACTGAATGGAGGATTTGTCACTACTATGTCTGCTTCTTTTAGAAGTTCAATACATTCTTCACTTCTAAAATCACCATCACCTTTTAATATTGTTAAAACATTTTTTTTATTTTTTATTAAATATTCGACATCAGATAAATCAACAGCTCCATCCCCATTACTATCAGGTACTTCTGTGATTTCAATTTTATAAGGTGTTTTTTCTGTCTTTTTATTTACAACTAAACCCTTTACATCAAATAGTGATAATTGTTCAGTAACAATTGGAGAACCAGCATAACAGGTTGATATCAATTTTTTTAATCCAAGTACATTGAAATTCATTGCAAAATATTTAAAAAAATTACTTTCATAAGGATCATCGCAATTACACAATATAACTTTATCTTTAAATTGATCCCTATAAAATCTCATTTCTTTTTCAATATCTTCAATACTTGTATAAAATTCATCATTCTTATCTTTTTGTGCTTTTCTTAATCCTTGAATTTCTGGCATACTATCACTTCCCATCTAAAACATAAATCTATAATTTATTATATCATGAAAATAAGATTTTAACTAGGATTGATAAGCAAAAAGTATAAAGCAACTATAAACAAATTATTTTTCATTATTTAAATATTCTTCTATTATATCTAATGTATTATATAAAACTGAAAACCATCTTAAACAATTTAGTTCATTATCATAATCATCAACATATCCATGAATAATTGCATTTCT
This sequence comes from uncultured Bacilli bacterium, assembly GCA_947584105.1. Taxonomy (GTDB): domain Bacteria; phylum Bacillota_I; class Bacilli_A; order RF39; family UBA660; genus RUG12438. Next base: position 802 of record CANPWK010000115.1, on the reverse strand, counting down.
ATTAAACGAATATTTTTTATATTCTTCAGGATGTTTTTGAAATGATTTAGTAATAATATTTGAATCATTATCAATTATTGGAATAAAAATCATATAACGATTTTCATTTTCTTTCATAACATTAGTTTCTCTTAATCTTGTTGGAGTCGTTTTTTTGTCAAAAGGATCAGTATTAGTAAATGTTTTATTAAAAATCAAACTACAAATATTTATTAAAGATAAAATACATAATCTATATTTTTTCTTTTTATATAAGTCATAAGCTTCATCTATAATATTTTTATATTTTGGAAATAAATCTATTAAATCTTTTTTGTAATGATCCATATTTTTAATTATTTGATTGCATAGTATTGAAACTAATTCTTCATCAGTTTTTGCATCTGCAATTTCTCTTATAGTTAACCTTCTAATATACCTAGCAGGGTAAAAACCACAAATAAGAATCCTTTTCATTTGTGTCTTATATCCATCTTCTATTTTTTGAAAATCTATGTCTTTAATAATACTTTTTATATCATCAAATATAGTTAAAGATGATATATATTTTTCAAAATCAATACTATTAAACATATCTATATATTGTTTTAAAAAATCCGAAATAGATTTACTTAATGAATCCATAAAATAATCACCTACTAAGGAATATTATATCAAATTTAAGGTAAGTTTAGTGGTACTGCTAAATTTACTACATACTACTTTTTTCTGATTCTCTATTTGCTTTTAAATCATCTAAATAGTCTTGCCAAGATATACGCCTATCTATTGCAACAAATCTAATTATAATCCACATAAGAAC
>CANPWK010000114.1 GCA_947584105.1 uncultured Bacilli bacterium | reverse complement strand
CAATTTTATTTGTCCAATCTCTTTTAAATACATTCTAACAGGATCATTAATAGTTAAATCTTTAGTAAGTTCATTATCACTAAGAAGTAATTTATCACTACCATCATCCTCTTCATCATCATTTTCAGAAATAACCGCAATATTATTTTCTGTAAATGTATTATATAAATCATCCAGACTATCTGTATCCAATTCTAAACCCTTTAATGAATCTGCTAATTGTTCATAAGTAATAAATCCAAATTCTTTACCCTTTTTTACTAATTCTTCTTTTCGTTCATTAAATGTTTTTATTTCATTCATCATTTTTTTCACTCCTAATCTTATAAGCAATTGCTTTATTTGCTAATTCAATTTTTCTTTTTAAATTTGTTTCTTCATATAGTTGTTGTTTATATTTATTAGATATATCTTTCTCATTATATTTTCTTATATTATCTAAATAATCTAAAATAGCCTCATCAGTTACTTCTTCCTTTAAATTTTGAGCCAGTATCTCTCCAATTACTGTAACAGATTCTAAATCATCTTTTAAAAAAGTTAATAAATCTGCAACATCAATAAATCCTTTTTCTTTATAAAAGCAATCTATTTGAAAAGCTAATTTTCGATATTTTTTAGTAGGCATATGAGTTATTTTTTTCTCATATATTTTTATTACATCCACACTTTTTAACATATAAAAAAGTAAAGCTTGTTCTGATTTTTCATATTTATTAAACTTAAGTTTAGATACTTTTGAAAGTGATTTTTTAGGTTCATTATTTACTAATTTTGATTTTAAAAAATCTATATCCAATTTAGTTTCTAAAGCCAGTTTATTAATACTTATTTCTTTTAAAACATCATCATCTATTGAGCTAATTTCTTTAATCATTTGATTAGTATAATTAGCTAATTCTAAAGAATTATTTAAATCTATATCCTTCTTTAATAATAATTCCTTAAACTCTATTACAGTATAAGCATTATTAATTTTATCTAAAAATTCATCTTTACCATACTTTAAAATATATTCATCTGGATCTAAATTATCATTAAGTCTAACAATTTTAGGATTAATTCCTAATTTTGATAACTCTAAAATAGCAGATTTAGTTGCTTTCTCACCAGCACTATCTCCATCAAAACAAAGTATAATATTTGATGATAGTTTTCTAAGTAACATAGCATGCTCTTTAGTAATTGCAGTTCCAAGCGAAGCAACAACATTTTTAATACCAACTTCATATAATCTAATTGTATCAATCTGTCCCTCAACAATAATGACTGATTTTGCATCTCTACAATACTCTTTAGCACGATGATAATTAAATAATAAATTACTTTTTTTAAATATTGGTGTTTCTTTAGAATTTATATATTTATTATCTTTTTTTGTAGTATTATAAATACGACCATTATATCCAACTATATTTCCCCTCAAATCATACAAAGGAAACATAATTCGATTACGATATATATCATAAAGCTGATATTCACCTTCATTTACTAAACCACTTTGAATTAATGTTTTATCATCATATTTTTCTTTTAAAATATTTGTTATAATTGATGGTTCATCCAAAGATAAGCCTATTTGAAATTCCTTAATTACCTCCATTGATAATTTTCTATTTTTCAAATATTCACGAGCCTGAACTCCTTTAGCACTGTATAAATTATTTTGGTATATCTTACTGGCAAAAGCATAAATATCATACAAATCTTGGTAACGATTATTTTCTTTCTTATTGCCATAATTAAACTCAATACCACATATATCAGCACATTTTTTAACAGCCTCAAGGAAGCTAACATTTTCATAATCTTGAATAAATTTAAAAACATTACCAGTAGCTCCACATGAAAAGCAAGTATATATCTGCTTTTCTTCTGATACACTCATACTTGGTGAATGATCATCATGAAATGGACAAACTCCAAAATAATTTTTACCCTTTTTAGCAAGTGGTAAATATTCAGAAATAACATCAACAATATTTACATTATGACGAATTTCATTAATAATGTCATTATCCATAAATACCACTTCCTAATAATAATATACAACAAAAATTTAAAATTTCCTTTTTTATTTTACCAAAAATAAAAAAATATGCAAGAAAAACATATTTTTTTATCATTTTCTTTTATTTTTTATTACAAAGCTTACGGTAATAATAGATGATACTATTAAGATAATTCCAACTATTATTATAAATATTGGGCTTTTTAGTAAGGTGTTCGGAACAAATACTTTCTCAATAAAACTTTTATGGGGCTCATCTTCAGCATCTTTATCTTTATCTTTATCTTTTATATTTTCTTCAACCTTTTCATCAACCAATAGCTGTTTTTTGATTGTTATTACTGGACAGACACCAAAGTAATCACTTACATATGCAGCATATACATTGCCATCAAAATCTATATTATATACAATTTGGTTTGATTCTAAAACTTGGGTCATTGTAACACAATTAGATAAAAAAATTGGTGACTCTTCTGATAATTTATAATATTCTGCCGACGTTCCTGGTAGAGGGCTCACTACACTCCTGCCAATATAACCCAAATTATCTTTTAAATCATCTATTGTAAGTATTTTAGCTTCATAATCATTCTCATCTATTAACTTTTCCTTGAAAAAATCTTTTGTCCATTTATTTACTACCGGCTTTATAAATGATTTGTTATAATCTGTCGTACATCCAACATTATCGCAGCGCCCACTTTCACAACTATTATTGCATTTATCATCATTAAGATAATATTGAATTTTTCCTATGCTATATTCACTGTTGTCATCTAAAATAATTTTTTCTTCTTTTATTTCATGATTATCATTATTTATACTCTTCAATTCTTCATATGATAATGGTAATTTTGTTACCATTGTCAACTTATCGTCTTCCTCACTGACATCTTTTATGACATAAAATTCTTTTCCGTTATATTCAATTATATCTCCTATTTTAAAATCAGTATCATTAATATTTTTTTTATTGTTTTTTACTTTTATTATATCTGCCGTCTTATTTAAGTGAATTACTGGTCTAACACCTATTTCATAACCTCCATCATAGGAATAAGGATAATCGCTAATATCCCAAGGGCTACGGCTATGAAAATATGACACTTGATCTCCTATAAAACCATAAATATCATAATAACCCCAATAATTTTTGATATCTGCTGTCATAGACCAATAATCATAATAATATAGCCATTTAGGAGTAGTTAGAGAATTTTTAAGAAAAAAACTACCATCATCAATAATTCCAAATTTGTCCATTACTTCTTCTTTAGTGATTAATCTTACCTTATAATTACCATAATTACTAATATTAACTTCTTTTAAATCATTTTGATCAAGTACATTTTCACTCCAATTATCTACAACATACTTTATATCTGATTCATCATAATTTTTTGGACATTCGATGTGATC
>CANPWK010000113.1 GCA_947584105.1 uncultured Bacilli bacterium | reverse complement strand
TTATCATTAACGAAAATAAAAAAATAAATTAATTCTATTGACAAATAACTATTAAAATGATATATTAATAAAGATTTAATTTAGATTTGCTTAAGGCAAATCTTTAATTAAGTAAATTTAGAAACACCTGGGTGTGTGGAAAGGAGGAAATATGCCAACAATTAATCAACTTGTTAGACATAGAAGAAGTAAAAAAACTCAAAAGAAAAAATCACCAGTATTGAATATTGGGTATAACAGTAAGGATAAAGTTCAAACTAAAATGGATGCTCCACAAAAACGTGGTGTATGTACTCGTGTTGGAACTAAGACACCAAAGAAACCAAACTCAGCTTTAAGAAAATATGCTCGTGTTAGACTTTCTAATAATATGGAAGTAACAGCTTATATTCCTGGTGAAGGTCATAATTTACAAGAACATAGTGTTGTTATGATTCGTGGAGGACGTGTTAAAGACTTAATCGGTGTTCGTTATCATATTATTCGTGGTACACTTGATACTGCTGGAGTTGATGCTCGTCGCCAAGGACGTAGTAAATACGGAACAAAAAAACCAAAAAATAAATAGTAGATAGGAGGAGAATATGCGTAAAAGACGTGCAGTTAAAAGAGATGTTTTACCAGATCCAATTTATAAATCTAAAGTAATTACTAAATTAATTAATGGTATAATGCGTGATGGTAAAAAAGGTATTGCTCAAAGAATACTATATGATGCGTTCGATATGATTAAAGAAAAAACAAATCAAGAACCAATGGATGTATTTAATAAAGCAATGGAAAATATTAAACCATCTTTAGAAGTTAAATCTCGTCGTGTAGGTGGGGCTAACTATCAAGTACCAATTGAAGTTAAACCAGCTAGAGCACAAGAATTAGCTTTAAGGTGGTTAATTAATGCAGCTAGAAGTCGTGGTGGTCATTCTATGGCTGATAATCTTGCAAATGAAATAATTGATGCTTCAAATAATGCAGGAGCTGCTGTAAAGAAACGTGAAGACACTCATAAAATGGCAGAAGCAAATAAGGCATTTGCTCATTATAGATGGTAGAAAGGAAATAATATATGGCTCGTGAATATAGTTTAGAAAATACTCGTAATATTGGTATTATGGCCCATATTGATGCGGGTAAAACTACTATGACAGAACGTATCTTATTCCATACAGGAAAGATTCATAAAATTGGGGAAACTCATGATGGTGAATCACAAATGGACTGGATGGAACAAGAACAAGAACGTGGTATTACTATTACATCAGCAGCAACAACTGCCTATTGGAAAGGTCATAGACTTAATATAATTGATACTCCAGGACATGTTGACTTTACTGTTGAAGTATCTAGATCACTTCGTGTATTAGATGGAGCAGTAGCTCTTCTTGATTCAAATGCCGGAGTTGAACCACAAACTGAAACTGTTTGGAGACAAGCAGATGAATTTAAAGTACCTCGTATGATTTTCTGTAATAAAATGGATAAATTAGGAGCTAGCTTTGAAATGTCACTAAAATCTATTGGGGAAAGATTAGGTGTAAATTATGCTCCAATTGAATGGCCTATTGGTGCAGAAAATGAATTTGATGGTATTATTGATTTAGTAACAATGAAAGCATATCATTATGATGGAGAACAAATAGAAGAACCAACAGAAATTGAAATTCCTGATGATTTAAAAGATATTGCTGAAACAAAACATAATGAACTTATTGAAGCAGTTGTTGAATTTGATGATACATTAATGGAAAAATATTTAGAAGGTGAGACTCTTAGTGTAGAAGAAATAAAATCAGCAATCCGTAAAGGTGTTTTATCAGTAAAATTTTTCCCAGTAATGTGTGGAACTGCTTTAGGAAATAAAGGTACTAAATTATTACTTGATGCAATTGTTGATTATATGCCAAGTCCAGTTGATATTGAATCTATTAAAGGTGTAGATTTAAACGATAAAGAAATTGAAAGACATCCAAGTGATTCAGAACCATTCTCTGCATTAGCTTTTAAGGTTATGACAGATCCATTTGTTGGAAGGCTTACATTCTTTAGAGTTTATTCAGGACATTTATCAAGTGGTTCATATGTACTTAATGCAACTAAAAATACAAAAGAAAGAATAGGACGTATTTTGCAAATGCATGCAAATCATAGACAAGAAATCTCAGATGTTTATACTGGAGATATTGCTGCTGCAGTAGGATTAAAAAATACTACTACAGGAGATACTTTATGTGATGAAAAACATGCATGTATATTGGAATCTATGGAATTCCCTGAACCAGTTATTGAGCTTGCTGTTGAACCAAAATCAAAAGCAGATCAAGATAAAATGGCGACAGCTTTACAGAAATTATCAGAAGAAGACCCTACATTTAGAGCATCTACAAATCATGAAACAGGTCAAACAATTATTGCTGGTATGGGTGAGTTACACCTAGATATCATTGTTGATCGTATGAAAAGAGAGTTTAATGTAGAAGCTAATATTGGACAACCACAAGTATCTTATCGTGAAACATTAACTCAAGCTGGGGAATGTGAAGGTAAGTATATTAAACAATCAGGTGGTCGTGGACAATATGGACATGTATGGATTAAATTTGAACCAAATCCAGATAAAGGATATGAATTTGTTGATGCAATAGTAGGTGGTGTAGTTCCTCGTGAATATATACCAGTAACAGATAAAGGTTTACAAGATGCTATGAAGACTGGTGTTTTAGCCGGATTCCCTATGGTAGATGTTAAAGCAACATTATTTGATGGATCATATCATGATGTCGATTCATCTGAAATGGCATTTAAAGTTGCTGCATCTCTTGCTTTAAAAGAAGCAAAGAATAAATGTAAACCAATATTGCTTGAACCAATTATGAAAGTTCAAGTTGTGGTACCTGATGAATATTTAGGAAATGTTATGGGGGATATTACTTCACGTCGTGGACGTCCTATGGGACAAGAATCTCGTGGTAATGCTCTTGCAATAGATGCAATGGTACCATTATCAGAAATGTTTGGATATGCAACTAGTCTTAGAAGTAACACACAAGGACGTGGAAACTTTACGATGACATTTGATCATTATGAAGAGGTTCCTAAAAATATTGCTGATGAAATAATTAAGAAAAACGGAAATTAATCAAAAAAGTATTGCTATTTTTTGCTAAATGATATAAAATGATAAATGTAAAAAGAGAGGAGAATTTATAATGGCAAAAGAAAAATATGATCGTTCAAAAGAACATGTTAACATTGGTACAATCGGACACGTTGACCATGGTAAAACTACTTTAACTGCTGCAATTTCTTCAGTACTTTCTGAAAAAAATGGAAACGTTAGAGTAGATTTTGAAAATATTGATAAAGCTCCAGAAGAAAGAGAACGTGGTATTACTATTAATACTGCTCACGTTGAGTATAGTACTGATAAGAGACACTATGCACACGTTGATTGTCCTGGACAT
>CANPWK010000112.1 GCA_947584105.1 uncultured Bacilli bacterium | reverse complement strand
GGTGCCATTATAGTTAATTTAGTATTCATTATTTTTACTATAGTATTTTATAAAAATCATCTTATATCATTTCAAAATTTTAGCCATTTTAATCATAATATGTATTTCTACTTCTTTAATACAATTATTTATTTAATAATTACTAGTATTTTATTATATAAAAATATTTATAAAATATTTAATATTATATTCTTAGGATTAAGTTTAATCTTTATTGCTTTTTCTTTATTTATGACTATTTATTTAAAGAATGCTCATTTAATTATTTTAGGAAATATATATCCTGAAATAGTTTTAGGTAATATCATTTATTTTTTATATTATTTCTGTTTGTTGATAATTATATTTAAAAAATTGTTTTTGACAAATAGAAAATAAACATGCTATAATTAAGAAGATTTGAGGTGATGGTATGCGCATTAGCAGTGTAGATATGGTTATAAGTGCAGTAAGACGTAGTCAGTATCCTACTGATGAAAAACCAGAATATTTACTTGTAGGAAGATCTAATGTTGGAAAAAGTAGTTTTATTAATACTTTAATAAATCGAAAAAATTATGCACGTACCTCAGCTACTCCTGGCAAAACCCAAACTATTAATTTTTATCTTGTTAATAATGCTTTTTATTTAGTAGATGCTCCTGGATATGGTTTTGCTATGCTAAGCAAGAAAAAGCAAAAAAAATTTGGTTTAATGATGGAAGATTATATTCAAAATAGACCAAATTTAAAACAAGTCTTTATGTTAGTAGACTTTAGGCATAAACCAACAAATGATGATTTACTTATGTATAATTATTTAAAACACTATAAAATACCAGTTACTATTGTAGGTACTAAATCTGATAAAGTAGGGATAACTTTACATCAAAAACAAAGAAATACTCTTTTAGAAGAATTAGATTTAGTTGTTGGAGATGATTTTATAATGTTTTCCAATGTTACTAAGCTTGGTAAAAAGGAAGTATATGAAAAAATTGAAAGAACTATGTAGTACATATTCTTTTTTTTTACATAAGATATTTTAGGTGATATCTTGAAAATAGATGTTGAAAATATGTGTTATATTGTATATTTAAATAAATATAAATTGAGTTCATTTAATTTTGAAAAAAAAGATTTAATAGAAAAGAAGTTTAAAAAGTTGTTTAAAAAATTAAAATATTTTTATGGTATAGATATAAGTGGATATTATAATATAGAGATATTTATAGATAAATATTATGGTGCTGTTTTAAGGATAGAAAAAGAATCGATAGATTATTATGATTATTTTGATTCAAAGGATACTGTTGCAATGAGAATAAAAAAGTATAATACAAATTTTTTATATCAGGTAGAGGATTATTTTTTTATAAAAGATATCAAAGATAAATTTAAAATATATAAAAAGGATAATAATATATATTTAAAGATTATAAATAAATTACAAGATAAAGATTTTTATTTATTACTTGAGATGTCTAAGCTTATATATAAATCACCATCGATGTTGAAAGAATTAAAAATATATTAGATTAAATTTTGTTCATAAAAAATTTTTACTGCATATATTTTACTAGAAAGTGGTGAAATATGGAAAAAATAGAGATTATTAAAAGTATAACAGAACGTACTGGTGGTGAATTATATTTAGGAGTTGTTGGTGCTGTTAGAACAGGCAAATCAACTTTTATTAAAAAAGTTATTGAAAATTTAGTTGTACCAAATATTTCCGATGAATATGAAAAAAAACGTTGCTTAGATGAAATACCTCAATCAGCCCAAGGAAAAATGATAATGACAACAGAACCTAAGTTTGTACCATCAAAAGCAGCTAAAATAAATGTAGATGAAATTTCAGTTGATGTAAGGTTAGTTGATTGTGTTGGATATATAATTGATGGTTGCAAAGGTTATGAAGATGAAAATGGACCACGTATGGTAAAAACACCTTGGTATGATGACGAAATACCTTTTGTAGAAGCTGCAGAAATAGGTACTGAAAAAGTAATACGTGATCATTCATCTATTGGGATTGTAATTACGACAGATGGTTCATTTGGTGATATTCCGAGAAATAATTATTTAGAAGCTGAAAATAGAATTGTTAATGAATTAAAAGAAATAGGCAAACCTTTTATAGTTATTTTAAATTCATCACATCCTATGCTTCCTGAAACAGAAAGATTAGCAGAAGATTTAAAAGAAGAATATAATGTACCTGTTCTTCCAATGAGCATAGAGAATATGAATGAAAAAGATGTTTATACAGTTCTTAAAGAATCATTATTTGAATTCCCTGTAACAGAAATAAAAGTAAATATGCCAGATTGGATTGCTGTATTAGCTAAAGATAACTGGTTAAAAAAAATATACATGGATAAAATAAAAGAAAGTGTTATAGAAGTAGATAAATTAAGAGATATTAATTTAATTACTAATCATTTTACTGATTGTGAATATATTAGTAAAGCTTATATATCTGATGTAGATACAAATACAGGTGTTGTTACTATAAATTTAAGTGCTAAAGAAGGTTTATATGATGAGGTATTGAAAGATATTATTAAAATAGATGTCAAAAGTAAAGCTGATTTATTAACCTTATTTCAAGAATTTAATGAGGCTAAAACAGAATATGATCAAATAAAATCAGCTCTTAAAATGGTAAAATCAACAGGTTATGGTGTTGCTTCTCCATCACTTAATGATATGAAATTAGATCCACCTGAGGTCATAAAACAAGGTAGTAGATATGGAATTAAATTAAAAGCAGTTGCCCCTTCTATACATATAATGTGTACAGAAAGGAAGCGTTTATTTTTAACAGACTTTGTAGATATGCTCACTATAAAACTCACGAAGTTACTTATTATGTCGACTTAGATATTTGTTGTTTTTTACTGGAATAAATTATACTAAAAAATTTTTTTCATATATTTTTTTTTGCAATAAAGAAAAAAAGTTCCTTTTTCCACTTTCTCCCTTTTGTATTTGAATTAATCTTAGTACTATCATTCGTATTATTTGTAAAAATAGTTTTTTATTAAGGAGTGTATTTGTGTATAGATATGAGCTAATTTATCCACCGTGATACATTAGAATTGATCCTATTAATTTAATTATTAAATATATATTAGGAAAAAAAATAATAAGGATAAAAAGAAGTTAAATTAACAGCTAAAGGGAGAAATAACATGTTAATTGAAAAAGTTAAAGCAGATAATAAAGGCTTTAACTATGAGTATTGAGTTTAAAAGAAAAAAGTATTGTTTTATAGAACAGTACGATAAAGTAAAAGTATATACAATGGGTAATATAGTGCGAATTAAAAGCAGTTATAATAATAGTGAAGAATGCCGAATTATAAAACTTCCAAATAATCTTTATAAAGTTAAAAAGACTGGAGAGATAAAGAAATGTAAAAGAAAAATAGATAATAGGTCTCAAGGAGTTATTTCTTTAAGTAGAACAAGAAGAGAGATAAG
>CANPWK010000111.1 GCA_947584105.1 uncultured Bacilli bacterium | reverse complement strand
ACCTGCATCTAATTTTTTTATTTCATCATAAGATGCCTCCCAAGTATTTTTATCAACTCCAGTTGTTCTTTTTAAATTAGTATCATGCAATATTATTAATTTTTTATCTTTCGTTTGTTGGACATCTAATTCAATCCAATCTGCACCTAATTTTTTAGCACCAATAAAAGCCTTAAATGTATTTTCCGGATATTCCTTTGATGCACCTCTATGAGCAGTCACTTCCATAGTTTTAACATATTCTATTTTTAAATTATATTTATTATTCATAACAGAATATGTAAGAAGAGATCCACTAAGTATTATAAGAAGAAAAACAATATATTTAAATATTTTAAAATTTCTTTTTACTTTAATACTTTCTTTATTACTAATATCAACATGTCTAATCAATTCATGATTTTGCTCTTTATGATGATAGTATCTAAGTGTTACTATTGCATAATTTATTGGAGTTGATAATAGTGTTATAACTATAAAAGATATAGCTATCAAAATCCAAATAAATGTAATTGAAAGATTAGAAAATATGTTTATTCTACCTAACCATTTATATATTAAAATTATGATAATAATACTAATTAATATAAATAATAGATAAAAAAGAGCTATAAATACTTGAGTGATAATAATACTTATGTAATCTTTTATTTTATTATTTTTACTTAGATTAATACTACGTTTTCTTGCTTCTTTAAAATTACAATCTTCCAGTACAAAATAATGAATTACATAAAGCCACCTAAATAAAATAATTGCTAATGCTATATATAAAATACAATATAAAATTAATAATATATGATTTTTCAATATAAAATCTAATATAAACTCTGGTATAGATATTGTTGATATAAATCCTGTTGATATTCCTATATTTAGAAATGGTATTAAAAATATAACTAAAAATGGTAATAAAATATTCTTTATATGGAATGTACGAATCGATTTTTTACAGGCTAATATAAAAGCCTCTTTTACTTTTATTTTTTTCTTTTGATAAGAACTATCTAAAATAATGATTATCGTACTTAAATCAATCAAAGTATAAAAAGTTATAAAAATAAATAACAGAAATAAAAAGATAAAAGTTAAAGGATTTAACAAAAAAGATATTATATTTTCAAATGTTAAATAATTATATCCTCTAAATTTTGTAATTAAATGAAAAATTGTTAAAAATAATGGCGTAAATATAAACACTGAAACCAATTTATATATAAATTCAAATTTAATTAATGGTTTTATATTATATCTAAGTATATTTTTAACATCTTTTTTCATAACTAACACTCACAATCTAATATAATTATACCACTTATAATATAATAAAAAAAGCTTAATGTAATAAGCTATTTTAAATATTTATTCACTATCCTATTTATTTCTTCTTCTAAATTATCTTTAAGTAGATAATCAATAAATCCTTTATCTAAATAATGATTTTTTATTATTTCTTTATTTTTTTCTAACATTATAACGATAGGAATATTAAAATTATCTAGTTTATTTAACTCCTGATAAGTAGCAACTCCACTTAATTTAGTCATATCATCATCTAAAAGAATTAAATCAAAATTTTCACCTGTACGAATTTTATCTATAACATCAAGTCCATACATTGTACTTATAACATCTATTTGATTTTTCTCCAATAAATTTTTTTCCAATTGTAATTTGTTAATATCATCATCAACTAATAATACCTTCTTTATAACTTTATTTAAAGATTTATATTGTTTATCTTGATTTTTATTATCAGCTATTTTTTGATCTATAACAACAATAAATTCAGTACCTTTGTTAACTTCACTTTTTATAGTCATAGACCCACCAACTAAATTAATAATCTTTTTCGCAATATTAAGATCTACATCTAAACTATCAAGTTTGGAATTATCCTCTTCTTCTATAGGTTTATCAATTGTTAAAATATCATTAACCTGTTTTATATCCATCCCTTTTCCAGAATCTTCTACACTGATAATTAAACGACACATATCATATTTAATCAATACATTAATATTAAGTTCAATAAATCCTTTTTTAGTATTTTCAATGGAATTCATTAATATTGACATAATTATTTGTTTCAACTTTATATAATCACCATATAAAAGTTCTGGTACTTCATTAGATATATTAGCTCTATAAGTAATATCTGGACTAATTTTTTCTTGCATTAATATATTTATTTCTTCGAATAGTCTTTGGATATTATACGTAGTATTAACTAATTTTATCTTACGAATATCAATATTCGATACATCTAATACATTATTAACCACATAAGAAATATGTCTTGTATTAGATTTAATGGCATTTACTATATCCTCTAATGTTACATATTTATTTTTTATATCTATCATATTAGTTAAAGAATCAATATTACTAATTGGTTTTCTTACCTCTTGAGTCATTCTAAACATAAAATTAGATCTATCTTCGTTATTTTTCTCTAATATATCTTTGTTTACGTGCAATTCATTAATCATCTTTACATCTGGATTTTCTATCGTTAAATATAACAAAAAGACAATTATTGATTCTATTGGTGTTGTAATTAATATTTCTGGATGAAATTTTTGAACAATTCCACCTATCATACTGAATAAAATAAATGCAATTAAAGGTATTTTTCTTTTTAAACTAAGCTTTTTATAATAACTAATTAATAATAATAACCAAATAAGAGCAAAAATTCCAAATAAGAAAATTAGATAATTTACGGCAGAACCATATGAATACACACTAACTCCATCACTATAATATTTCATAGGTAATAAGAATATGATTATACTGTTAATTATAAAAAATGTAGTTAATAATTTAAACCAAAATTTTAAATTTCTTTTTTTAGGTAAAAAATTAAGAACATAATATGTAAATAGTGAAATAAAAAACAAATAATAAATTAATAATAAATTGGTTGCTAAAAAATTCAAAATTGGATATAACTCTCTATTAGCTACGGTAAAGAAACATAAAAGTTCTATTACCAAACCAACAACATTTGCTAAAATCATTATTTTAAATAAAAATAAATCAACGGTATTTATACTTTTTTTTACAAAAATGGATATTAACAAAGTCACTATAAATATCAAACAAGAAATTTGTAACCATATTATTCCCATATTTACTCACATTCCTTTCTTTAAAATTTTTTAAGCTACATAAATTGGACTAAAATTTTTAGATTATAAATCAACTACACTGAATTTGATATCATCACAAATATTGACTTAAGTATCTTACATAATCAGCTAGTTTTCTTTTTCCCATCTATGCTATATGCATAGTATACCATATTTTTAAAAAAAAAGATAGAAATTTAATATTTTAATCAGCTCTAAGGAGTGAAAATTTTTCGCAATCAACCAATTTGGTATAATATAGAAAAGGTGGTTGATTAAAATGATGACAAGAAAAGAAAAAAGAGAGTTAATGAAAGATAAGTCGTTGGTATGTACTTTGTATAATATTATTGACAAG
>CANPWK010000110.1 GCA_947584105.1 uncultured Bacilli bacterium | reverse complement strand
GATATACTGATAAATATCTTCATATTATTAGCTATTTGAAGATATTTATCAGTATATCTCATAATTTCATAATGGTAATTATGAAATTATGAGATATACTGATAAATATCTTCAAATAGCTAATAATATGATTAATAACATGAAATATTCAAGATATGCAAATATTAATATTGATTTTATATTAGAAATGATTCCTCACCATATAGGAGCAATTGAAATGTGTAATAATTTATTGAATTATAATGTTGATGAAAAGTTAAAGAAAGTAGCTGTTAATATAATAAAAGAACAAAGTATTAATATAGATCAGTTAAAAACTGTTTATAATAAATTAATATATACACAATAAAAAAAGGATGATAATCCTTTAAATTATTTTATCGACTATTCCATAATTTACAGCTTCTAAAGCATCCAAAAAATAATCTCTTTCGGTATCTTCTTCAATTTTTTTCAAAGGTTGATTAGTGTTTTTAGCTAGAATTTGATTTAATTTATCTTTTAATTTTAAAATTCTTTTCGCGGCTATTTTTATTTCAGTAGCTTGACCTTGTGCGCCTCCTAATGGTTGATGGATCATCACTTCACTATTTGGTAGGGCAAATCTTTTTTTGTTTGTTCCACTACTAAGTAAGAAAGCAGCCATACTTGCACATATACCTACACATATAGTAGAAACATCACTTTTGATAAAATTCATAGTATCATATATAGCCATTCCTGCGGTAATACTACCACCAGGAGAATTAATATATAAACTAATGTCTTCATTATTCAAAGAATCTAAATATAAAAGCTGAGCAATTACTAAATTAGAATTATTATCATCAATTTCACCATTTAATAAAATAATTCTATCTTTTAAAAGTCTAGAGAATATATCATATGCCTTTTCTTGTGAATAGTCTTTTTCAATTATTGTTGGAATAATCATAATAACCTCCTATTTTATAATAGTAAATATTTTTAAAATTTATTCACTAAATTAAGTGACAAATAGTTCATTTTTTGATAAAATAAAAAATAGAGGGATGATATGAAAAAATACTATCAGGTAACTTTTAGAGATTTAAAAAATTCTTTTGAAGAAGGAACAAGTTATAAAGAAATTGCTAACTTTTATCAACAATATTATAAGTATGATATATTAACGATAAAAGTTAATGATGATTTTCTCGATTTAAGTGATACTTTACAAAAAGATTGTACAGTTGATTTTTATACAATTGCAGATGAATACGGTAATAGAGTTTATTCTAGAAGTGCGAGATTTATTTTAATTTTAGCTATAAAAAATCTATATGGAAAAAAAGCTTTAGTTCATATGCATCATTCACAAGATAAAGGTGCTTATTTTACTGTTGAAAATGTAGAGTTACCCGAAAATTGTGTTGAGGAGATTAACAAAGAGTTTGAAAAAATTGTCAAAGCTGATTATCTTTTTACGAAATTAGTGGTATCTAGGTTAGAAGCTATAGATTATTTTCATAAAAAAAGAATGTATGATAAAGAAAATATGCTTAAATATGTATCTAATACTTATATTAATCTTTATCGTATTGATGATATATACGATTATTACTATGGGAAAATGGCTTATAGTACTAAGCAAATAAATAAATTTAAAATATATGCTTTAAATAAAGGATTTATACTAAGAGTCCCTGATATATTTGAACCAGATAAGGTTATAAAGCATAAACATAGTGATAAAATATATAATATGTTTAATTCTTGTATGGCGTTTGGTAAATCAATTAATATAGAAAATGCATCAGATCTTAATTACCAGGTTTCTAATAATAAAGCTATAGATATTATATTATTATCAGAAGCTTACTATAATAATCAAATATCATTTATAACTGAAGATATAATAACTAAAAATAAGAAAATTATCTTGTTAGCAGGGCCATCATCTAGTGGTAAAACAACTACTGCTAAAAAAATTAGTATATATCTCAGTAGTAGAGGGTATAATACAAAGGCAATATCTATCGATGATTATTTTATAAGTATTAAAGATAGGCAAAAAAGCTTAAATGGTAAAATAGATTTTGAATCTATTAATGTTGTAGATGTTGATTTGTTTAATAAGCAGATAAAACAGTTATTAAATAATGAAAAGGTATATTTATCTAGATATAATTTTATTACGGGGAAAAGGGAATTTGATAAAGATTTTACGCAATTATCTAAAAATGATATTATTATTGTTGAAGGATTGCATGCTTTAAATGATCAATTAACTAGCAATATTGATAAAAAACATAAATATAAAATATATATAAGTCCACTTACTAGTTTAGGGATTGATAATCACAATCACATCCATACTAGTGACGTTAGAAAATTAAGAAGGATATTGCGCGACAGTAGAACAAGAGCTGTAAATGCTAAGAATACTTTAAAAATGTGGAGTAATATTCAAAAAGGTGAAATGGAAAATATATTTCCTTATCAAAATAATGTTGATGCGGTAATTAATTCTTCACTTATATATGAAATAGGTGTATTAAAAACTTATGTAGAACCTCTTTTATATAGTGTCAATAATGATGATTTAGAATATCCAGAGGCATTAAGATTGATAAATTTACTTAAAAATTTTCTACCAATACCAGGGGATAATGTTCCAAGTGATTCTGTATTACGCGAATTTATTGGTGGAAGTTGTTTTAAATTATAGAAAGAATATAGAAAGAAGGATTTTATGAAAATAGCAATAAACGGATTTGGAAGAATAGGAAGACTTGCTTTTAGACAAATGTTTGGAAGCGATATGGAGATTGTAGCAATCAATGATTTAACTAGCCCAGAAATGTTGGCTCATTTGTTAAAATATGATTCAGCTCAAAAAAGATATGATAATCATGATATAAAAGCAACTGATGATTCAATTATCGTAGATGGTAAAGAAATAAGAATTTATAAAGAACAAGATCCAGTTAATTTACCTTGGAAAGAATTAGATATTGATATTGTCTTTGAATGTACAGGATTTTTTACATCTAAGCAAAAGGCCTCAGCTCATATTAAAGCCGGAGCTAAGAAAGTAATTATATCAGCTCCAGCGGGAGATGATATTAAGACTATAGTTTACGGAGTTAATGAAAATATATTAACAAGTTCAGATCAAATTATTAGTGCAGCTTCTTGTACTACTAATTGCCTTGCTCCAATGGCGAAAAATTTAAATGATTATGCTTCTATTGAAAGCGGAATTATGATAACAGTTCATGCCTATACAGGTGATCAGATGTTATTAGATGGACCTCATCGTAAAGGTGATTTAAGAAGAGCGCGAGCAGGAGCTGTTAATATTGTTCCTAATTCAACTGGGGCTGCTAAAGCAATTGGTTTAGTAATTCCACAATTAAAAGGAAAATTAATTGGCTCAGCTCAAAGAGTGCCAGTCTCAACTGGTTCTACTACAATTTTAGTAGCTTTGGTAAAAGGTGAAAATATTACTAAGGAAAGTATTAATGAATATATGAAAAAACATATTAATGATTCATTTGGTTATACAGAAGAGTTATTAGTATCTTCTGATATAATAGGAATTACAGAAGGTTCATTATTTGATGCTACACAAACTATGGTAAATCATATTAAAGATGATTTATA
>CANPWK010000109.1 GCA_947584105.1 uncultured Bacilli bacterium | reverse complement strand
CTTGAAGAAATTTCATATTCAATATCATCTACAACTACTTTAAATAAAGCTCTTATGAATTTTAATGGGGTAGTATTAATTACAACCTATGATAGACAATTAATTGATACAGTATGTAATCGTGTGTTAAAAATTAATGATGATGGCAGTTTTATTGATGCTAAAATGAATTATGAAGATTTTTTAATTAAATATAAAGATAGATTTAATGATGTGATATAATGGAAAATAATAATCAATTTGTAAAAATTAATCTTGAAACTAGTATACGTCTTAGTCAAATATTAGCTAAAATATATCAAAACCAGCAGTTACAAACACAATTAGTTTTAAAAGGTGGAGTAGCTACTCAATGTTATTTAGGTAATTTGAAAAGATTATTTCTAGATATAGATTTAGATTTTAATATCAAAAATATAGATAATATTCAAAAAGAAAGGCAACTTGTTAGAAACCAGTTATTTAATATAATGAAAAGTCTAAATTATGAAAATTTTAGTGATAAAAGTCGTTTTTCTTACAGTTTAGATTCATTAAAATATCCATATTATAAACAATCTGGTAATTTAGATTATGTTAAAATAGAAATAAATTATTCAAATGGGAATCATTTATATCCTACTATATTAAAAAAATGGAAAGATAGCCAATTATATTTTAATGGTGATGTATTATTATTAAATTTAGAAGAGTTAATTGGGATGAAATTAGCTGCTTTACTAGAAAGAAAATCAATTAAAGATTTATTTGATATATATGAACTTATTAACAGATATCAATCTTTAAATATTAATAATATTAAAAAAAGTTGCTTGTTTTATTTTTCATTATCTTCTAAAGAGGAAAAACTTTTTAATTTTGATAAAATTTTATCTATTACAAATAGAGATGTAAAAATCAATTTATATCCACTATTACCTAAGAAATGTGGTATTAATTTAGACATCATCAAAAATACGGTTTTTAATTTTATATCTGATGTTTTAAATTTTACGAATGATGAAAAAAGGTATTATCAGTTATTTCAAATAGGAGAATATTATCCCGAATTGTTATTTGACGATAAGAAAGTAATTGAAAATGCCAAAGAAAATCCTATCGCAAACTATAAAATTAAAGTCAAAAAGCATTATAATACTACTAATATTTAATTTTATATTTTATGGATTTAAAAAATATTAAATAGAAAGGATAATCAATGATCAATTGATTTTTGATTATAGATAAATTATGATTAATCAAGATAATATATTGAAGATGTATGAAGGAATAATTAATAAAAAAGAACTTACAACTAAAAATTTAAAAAGTTATGGTTTTAATTCTAAAGATTTATCTAAATTAATAACAGATAAAATTTTAAAAAGAATAAAAAGAGGCCATTATTGTTTTTTAGGTGTTAATGACTTATATTGTTATGGTAAACAATTAATAGATATAAAAGAATATGATAAAGCTGATGCTTGCTTTTTAGAGTGTTATAAACTAAAACCAAATCATAACGGGGTATGTATTTATTTGTTTGCAAAATATATTAAAAGTGATGAATATGAAAAAGCATTAACATATTTTCAAAAATTTTATAATAGTGATAATATATTTTATAATGTCGATAATAATTTTTATTTATATTTACTAAATATAATTACTGAATTACCACCAAAATATAAAGAAATTGCTAATTTAACAAATTTCAATGATATAAAAATTTATTCCAATGATAAAAGATATAGTGATGTTAGTTTATATAATAATATTAGAAAAGATGCTTTAGAACATAATTTTAGTGAAGCGTTAGATCAACTTAATATATTAATTAATTTAAAAGGCAGAATTAGTATTATAGATATAGTAACGAAAACTTTATTAAGTAAAATAATAGAAAAAGAAAAATATAATAGATGTATTATATTAGATTTATTACAAGATAAAAAGTATGAAGAAATTAAGCTGAATTATGAAAATTCGAAAAGCTTACTAAATGATGAAAATTAATTATTTATAATAAAAAACAATAAATTTGTTAAAATCATTAAAAATGGTGATTACAAATTTATTGTTTTTTAATCATATACTAAAAAGTATGAAGAAATTATTTTATTTATTAAAAATTTAAGTATTAAAAATAATGATTTAGAATATTATATTTTAATTTTAATTAATGATTTATTAAAATTAAAAAAATTTGAAAATATTCCTCAAACAAAAATATTAACTGATAATATGTTTGAAGCAATAATAGAACATGATTATGCTTTAGCACTCGATATTTTAAATAATAAAAAGAAAAATTCTGATTTCGATGTTAATGATAAGATAATTTATATATTACTTAAAGATATTAATGATATAATGCTTTTATTTAAAAATTTTGAAAATAATAATGTAGATAATATGTAAAACTTAAATATGTCTCTTAGGATAAATGTTATTCATATTATAAATGCTTTAAGAATAAATAATTTAAATACTGCTTTTGATTTATTAAATAAATATTTAGAAACTATAGATAAAAAGCAATATTTATTTTTAATGATTGACTTGATAAAATTAGGTTGGTTAGAACAAGATTGGAAATTTATAAAGTTAAGAAATGTTCTTGAAAATATTTCTAAGTCTAATTTTGCAATAAAAATACCAACGTATACTAAGCAATTTTATAATATGTATTCTAAAAATAGATTGCAAGAAGCTAGAATTTATTTAGATATAGCATCAAAATTAAATGATATTAATCCTGAATTTGATTATGCTATTTTATTAGATCAAGCTTTAAATAATAAAAGTAATCATATTAAAAATGAAAAGACAGATGAAAAGGTAGATGCAAATATTAATAATTTCAATTGTTTATTTAATAAAGAAACTATATATAAATCTAATGGTAATGAAAAAATTGATTATTTATATAAAAAATTAAATATTTTATATCAAAAAGGAATTGTTTTATTAGAAGATATGCCTTATGCAGATTCTATGGAAATTTGTAATATTATAAGAAAGATTCCAGATGTTACTTTATTTGAAATTAATTATCAGAAATCTAGAAGAATAGCATTAAAATATAAAATACCTTGTGAGAAAATAAACATTAACCAAATAATTAATCTTGGTAATCAAGCTTATGAAGATTGTAATTATGATTTATGTATAAAATTATTTCGTAAATTATTAGAATCCGGAGTAAATAATTCTTTTATTTATGCAAGACTTGGTTTATCATATATGAAAAAAAATGATATAACAACGGCAATTGATTATTTAACAGTAGCAACCTTTTTAAGTAAACAATCAAATACTGATTATGATTTTAGCGAACTAGTTAACAAATTACAACAATCTCACCAAAATTATTTAAAAAGTGATATTGATAATTTTTATGGAATAGACAATATTGAACAAATGGCTACATTAATATCTCAGGGTGATAATTTATGGGATGTTTTTACAAAGTTTGATTTAAATGATGAACAAATAGGTATAACTTTATTAATATTTGCTAGAGAATGTTATTATCAAGAAAATTATAATTTAGGTGATCAATATTTAAAACAGGCTACTAAATTAAAAAATAAAACTAAATTAGTTTTACAATTATTAAATGAAGTAATAAAAAATAAAAAGTTTTATAAAAATAGATTATCAAAAGAACATAAAGTA
>CANPWK010000108.1 GCA_947584105.1 uncultured Bacilli bacterium | reverse complement strand
TTATCTTTAAATACTGGTAATTTAAAATATAAATGTTTATTAGCTTTCATCGTAGTTTTTGAACCACATTTTTTACAATGTTTATCTAATACTTCGCTACTATCTAAAGAATCTCCACAAGCTTCGCATTGATCACCAGTACTCTTTCCGCCACAGTGAGGACATATACCTTCTATTTCTCTATCTGATAAGAAAGTTTGACAACTCTCACAATAATCTTGTAATTCTTCTTTTTCATAAATATATCCATTATTCAAGATTTTTGTAAATTGTTCCATTACGTATTTCTTATGATAATCAGTCATAGTTGTCGAATATTCATCATACTCAAAATCCAGTCTCTCAAATGTTTTTTCAAACTCTGTATGATAATAAGATGCTATACTTTCAGGTGTAACCCCATCCTTTCTAGCTCTTTCAGTTATCGGTGTTCCATGACAATCAGATCCAGAAACATATAACACATTATCTCCTTTTGCACGGAAGTATTTTGCTAAAATATCTCCTGGTAATAATGCTGCTAAATGTCCAACATGTAAATAATAATTTGCATATGGCCAAGCACCTCCAATAAAAATATCTCTTTTATCCATATCCATTCCTCCTCTTTCGTATATTATTATAGTTTTATATATGATAGTTGTTATTTAATTTTCTTCTCTTACTAACACTAAATAAAATTAATTTTTTTTATTTTTGACTCATTCTATTACAATAACATATTAGTCTCATAAGAACTTAACATTTGTTCAATTATATTATTCATTCAAAATCCTTCTCAAACACAGAAGCATTTTATGTTTAGATCAACTATTCCATTAATTTTTTTAATTTATTAATTTGTCGATTTAATAAAACACATAATCTTTGAATTCTTGTATCAGAATATCCGGTTAAATATTGATACTTATGTAATTGATATTTTTAACAACTTTTATTATTTCATCAAAAGGTTTTACTTCATAGAAAAATCTTCCATTTCCAGAAATATGAATCTTTTCTTCATCATAATATTCAATATTTAAACTTTGTCCATTATCAAATATAGGTGCAACATCAATCCATTTTAAAGTATTCACATCTCTTATGATTCCAAAATTATTTAAATGTCGATCTTCATTTAGAATCAAAAAATCTAATATATACATATTTTCTACTTTTTCACGAGCATCTTTTATACCGTTATCTTCTAACTTTTTGATGTATTCTTCATAATCTTCAATACTATCATATTTTTTCATATCATTTCTTATTTGATAACAAGATACAAATTCTGTATCCTTATTAATAAAACAAGGACATTTAGAGACTATGATATCTTTATAAGTATCTATTGTATATTCTACATGATCAAATCCTAAACACTCACATATCTTACTTGCTAAGACTTCATTAAACGGTTGTAAAGTTTCATTTTTATAACCACCTTTTAATAAATATCTTGTACCATTTTCAATAATCCAAGCTTTTTTTAGCATTCCATCTGTCGTATTATTAGGAGTTTTTAAAGAAGTTTCTTTCGTTACTCTTTTATTATTAGTTGATAATGAGACTTCCATAAACTCCGCAAAATCAAAATCATTATCAAAAAAGTTGATATCATCATAACAAATATTACTGCCTTCTGGTTTTAACCAATATTGATCGGATAAAGAAAGTCCAAAAGCTTTATCTAACAGAACATATGGAGCAGTAATATTTAATCGATGTAATAATAAATCTAATTGATCACGCCAGGAAGGAATACCTCTTCCTTTAAACCATTCACTTAAATGAGTTCTAAAAAGAGTATCATTTTCTATATAAATACTTTTTAAAATATAAGGTGCATAATCCATATTTTTTATTTCGTAAATTTTTGTAAAAACACTTGTTGCTGAATCATATTCAGTAATTAACACCTCTGTATTTTTATTCATAAGTATACATTTCATAAGAGAATCATCTCCTTTTTATGCTTTTATTATATCATTTCTATGTACATAAATAAATGATAATCATATCTCTAAGTTTATATTTCTTTTTTAAAATATTATTTATTTTATAATCTTTATATTATTCCTGCAGATGAACGGAATTGAACGGAACTAATTTTTATTATATATTTTATACAACTTTTATTCAAATTTCCTTTTTCATTTCACGAAAATTAATAAAATTGAAAATTTTTTCATATTTATTGAAATTTTTTGTATATTATGGTATATTTTTAATGAAGATAGGAATAGTATACTAGTGAATATTACTTGACATATATATTTTTATGGTGTAGTATATTTATCATTGTTAGTCCTTTACTTATAGTTTGGGACTTGTAGAGGCTTTAACCGTTGCGCCAGTAAGCAATGGTTTTTTATATAAAAAGACTTAATATCAGGTCCATAGTGGCATTTTTCTTATCTTATTTGCAGAAGAATTATCGGAATAATAAGCAGTAATAAACTTTGCTGTATTATTATTATTCATTCTAATAATTACAACATAATTTTCTGGACTTATTATAGCAACACGTCTTTCTTTGTTATATCTTTTTTTATCTCTATCCCATCCTAAATGCAATTCAACTTTAGGATTTTTTAATACATATTCTATCCAATCAATTCTTAATGCTCTATCCACAGAAAAAACATCTTTATTTCGCTTCAACTTATTTGAAGATTCATAAAATGCGTGTTCAAACTGATCTTCATAGAATTTAACTTTAATTCCATCAAAAGTTTGTATTCCTTTTTTACAGTATTTTTCTACATAATATTTTTTATATTCATCTGGGGTAGATAAAGTTACAAAATTTGGCACATCATTCATATTATAACCTTATTTCAAATAAATTGAACTTTGCAGCATTTTTAGTGGTTGGTTTCAATTCATGCCCCAATTTAGTTTCAAGATAACTAATTAATTCTAACTTTACTTTTGAATTACCATATTCGCCAAAATTCATTTTATATGATGTTGCCCCCATCAATATATCTTCTAATTGTAGAAAAACTGACTCATGCGACTCTATAGCATATATTTTCTCTATATTATCAGGATGATTTTTATTATTTAAACATCTCTTTAAATCATTTAGAACATTTGGATCGCTATAAGTTTTTATATCTGTATATATTGTATATTTTGAATCTGACGAAATCCAATTATTTAATAATTGATAATAGAACTTATAAAAACCCAATTCAGCATTATCATTATGATACTTTAAATCTATCTTATTTGAGTCAATGCAAATAGTTCTAAAATTAACATTATAAGTAATATATATATCTATCATTTCTTTATATAAATTTAAATACTTCTTAGTCACTCTATTCCATTTTAACTCATTTTTAATGTTTAGATTATATTTTTTTTTCAAATCATTTATTTTGTTTTTTATTTCTAACCTATCATCTCTACTAATCATTACTCCACCAATAAATATATATTTATTAGTATTGGAAATAACATCTTTATTATAAAAAAGATCTTGTCTGCTTTCGTCACAATATAGTTCTATCATTATATCACCTCGGATTACAAACATCATTATACTATATTTCTACATATTTTTTAAGTATTTTTCAGAAAAAAAGATACTTTCATATCAAAGTACCTTAAACTCTTGTATTTACTTATCAAAATAGCCATTTTTTCTATTTTGGATTTAACCGATACCTCCAT
>CANPWK010000107.1 GCA_947584105.1 uncultured Bacilli bacterium | reverse complement strand
CTGGAGATTTTAGAAGTGCTCTTAATTTACTTGAAGTTTCCTACTACTCTACAAAAGAGGATAAAAAAGTAACAATTACTGGTTTTTGCACATTTACAGCTAAAGATAAACCAGCAACTACTGGACATAATCCAAGAACAGGAGAACCAGTACAAATTGCTGCTAGAACTGCTGTTTCTGTAAAAATTGGTTCTAAATTAAAAGAAGCTTTAAATTAAACTTTAGATAATTCTAAAGTTTTTTTATTTAAATATTATTGAATATTATAGTAATATTTGATAAATTTATATTGAAGGTGATAATATGGATGTCATAGATATACTTAAAGTATTCAAACAAAGTGGATATGAAGCTTATTTAATAGGAGGATATCCTAGAGATAAGTATTTAAATAAAAAAACAAGTGATTATGATGTTACAACAAATGCCTCTTTAACTCAAATTAAAACTTTATTTAAGGATAATATTATTAATGAAAATTATAGTTGTGTTACAGTTTTATATCAACATAAAAAATATGAGATAACACCATATCGTAAAGATTTAAAATATATTAATCATAGAAAACCTATTATAGAATATACCGATACTTTAAAAGATGATTTAATGCGTCGTGATTTTACTATAAATACTATTTGCATTGATGAATTTGGCAATTATATTGATTATTTACATGGTATGGATGATATAGATAATAAAATTATAAAAGTAGTAGGGGATACTAAGGTTAAAATATTAGAAGATGCTCTTAGAATATTAAGAGCTATTCGTTTTGCAACTATTTTAAATTTTAAATTGTCTAATGAACTAACAAGCACTATTAAAATGTATGGATATTTATTAAAACATTTGTCTTATGAAAGAAAAAGGCAGGAATTAGATAAAATATTTTCTAGTCAAAATATTAATTATGGGTTAAATTTAATTAAAGATTTAGATTTAGAACAATATTTGGAAATTAATACAAAATTAGTAAAAACTAATTTAATAGGTATATGGGCTCAAATAAATAATTTTAATTATCCATTTACTAAAAAAGAGAAAAAAGCTATACTTAAGATTCAACAGTTAGTTTTAAAAGATATATTAGATAATTATAATTTATATACTTATGGTTTGGATATATCTTTAATAGCTGGTGATATTAAAGGAATTCCTCGAACTGTAATTAATGATAAATATAATAAACTAACAATAAAAAAACTAAGTGATATTGATATTAATCCAGTTGAAATATGTAAAATTTTGAAAAAGAAGCCAGATAAATTATTAACTATAATCATAAGTGATTTAGAAAAGAAAATAGTTAATGATAAATTATTAAATGATAAAAATATAATCGTAAAATATTTATTAGAAACATACCTTTAATTAGGGTGTTTTTACATGAAAAAAATTATTTTAATCGTTTTATTATTTGTGATTAATATTAGTATTTTTAAATTAAGTGAAAAAACAGTATCATTAGAAAAGATTGATTTTAATTTAGAATATAATGAGTTAGGAATTGTATTTTTAAATTTGGAAACTTCAGATAGTTTATTACTTAGTTTAAATGATATTAATATATTATATCTTATTAATTATCAAAATAGTTTACAATTAAAAGAAGAAATAACTAAAATGAAATTAGATATTGATTTTATTGTTATGAATGAAAATTATGATATTCCATTTAATGTACCTAAAAAAATTGTCAATGATAGTTTAAACTTAAATAATATTACTTTTAATAATGATAATTATAAGTCAATTAATTATAATAATCAATCTTTGTGTATTAATAATACTAATTGTGATTATACTTATTTTACTAAACCGGAAATTAAAGTGAATGATAATCAATTGTTATTTTTTAATAGTGATTTAAAATTACCAGATAATTTATATAAAGAGTGGGTGGATATTTATAAAATTAATCCTAACGTTTATACTGTATTAAAAATAAATAATACCTATAAAGTTATTGAAATAATAAAAAACATATAATTTATATGTTTAAAAGATAAATACTTAAAGATAAAATACAAGCGAATAAATTCCAAACTATATATGGTATTAATAATTTTTGCTTTGTTTCATTATATAAAAATAAAGAACTTATAAAAACAATAATACAATCAATGAATGCAATAAAAGGACTTTTTATTATAAAAAATATAAATGTATATATTTGATTAGAAAAGTAATTAATAATTAAACTTTTATAATAATCTATACTTTTGTTTTTATTTTTATATAAGCTAGTAGCAATCAAAATATATAATATAGTCCATACAATAATAAATACTATAGGTGGTGGTGCAAAAAATGGCTTTTTTAGTGAATCATAAAAAACGGTATCTGTTTTAATTAATATGCTTGATAAAAACCAAGGCAGTAAATATATAAGAAATTTAAAGACTTTTTTCATAATCCCTCCTTTACTTATTTTATGAAATGTATTAAAATAATATTACGGGTGATTTTATGAATATCGTATTGAATAAAACGGATGAAATAGTTATGCGTTTATTACATTATTTTATTATCGAGCAAAATTATAATCCAGTTGTTTTACATGGAGCTAAAGATGAAATATGGTTAGAAAAATCAGATGGTGATTATAAAATTATACGCATCGTTAGTAATTATATTCATAATAATGAACAGTTAAATTTTGATTTATATAGAACTAAACAAATTATTAAGAAAATAAAGAAAAAAATGTTTTTATTCAAAGTTCCAACATTAAGTATTTTTGTTAATTTAGGCGATAGTGTTGAAATAAAAAACGATTCTTATGAATTTATTGATTTAGTAAATTTAAAAGACTTTAACGATATTAAAGATTATAAAAAAATAATTAATAATTTTCCTAATATTTTAGAAGTTGAACAAGATAAAACTGAAGGAATAGAACTTTTTTTGAAATTAACTAATGATATAAATAAAAAAAATAAAG
The DNA here is from genome assembly GCA_947584105.1 of uncultured Bacilli bacterium. Lineage (GTDB taxonomy): Bacteria > Bacillota_I > Bacilli_A > RF39 > UBA660 > RUG12438. Next base: position 752 of record CANPWK010000107.1, on the reverse strand, counting down.
AAGAAAATGATAAAGCAGAACAAATATTTTCTAAAAAGAAACCAATAATAACTTATGGCTTACTTATTATAAATTTTGTTATCTTTTTACTAACTGCTTTAGATTGCAATAATTTTTTTGAAATAAGTACTAATACTTTATATAGATTCGGTGGACTTGTTAAAATTGATTTAACTTTTAATTTAGATTTATTTAGAATTATTAGTAGTGGTTTTTTACATGCTGGATTGATTCATTTATTATTTAATATGTATGCTTTATATGTAATTGGACCACAATTAGAAAGTTTTTTTGGAAAAATTAAATATATTATTATTTATTTAGGTAGTATTATATTTGGTAATTTAATGACATTAGTGTTACTTGATGGAAATTATATTAGTTGCGGTGCAAGTGGTGCTATATTTGGTCTTTTGGGAGCCTTGATTTATTTTGGATACCATTATCGAGTATATTTATCAGATGTTATTAAATCTCAAATAATACCTTTGATAATTATTAATTTACTACTTGGCATATTTTTAAACGGAGTAAATATTGTAGCTCACGTAGGAGGACTTATAGGTGGATTTTTAGTTGCAAAAGCAGTGGGAGTAAAATATAAAAGTAGTAAAGCTGATATAATTAATGGAGTCATTATGTGTATTATATTCATGGCTTTTCTATTATTTATGATAGTTAATTATTAAAATTAAATTATGTATTAACAAAGATACAACAAAAAAGGTTGTATTTTTTTTTTTTTTTTGATA
>CANPWK010000106.1 GCA_947584105.1 uncultured Bacilli bacterium | reverse complement strand
CAACACCTTTAAATAAAGATGAAATTAGTAAATATTCTAACAATACAATAACGGGTCATGATAATTATTATAATTATGGTTTTGTTCCATTTTGTGTTAAAGGGGATATGGAAGGTGTTTGCTCATTTGATGATTCTATTCCAAAGCAAATTTTAAATGCATGGAGTAAAGATAATTTAAATGATGATGATTTAAAAGATGTAGATATAACATTTGCCGATAAAAAAGATGATATTAAAAGTTGTAGTGATTATGATGATGAATTTTTAAGAGATAATCAACCTGTATTGATTGATAATAGTACTATGGTTTCTAAAAAATATAAAGTCAGATTATTAACACTTGATGAAGCAACTAAATATTTAGGTTATACAAAAAATGAAAATAATGAATACAGTTCTAGTAATAAAACTCCTAGATGGGTAACTAGTTATTCATATGCTTTTATGGATTATATTCATAAAATAGAGTGTCATTGGCACTGGAGCTCTGGTGGCGATGGAGCTCGTTATGGTGGTAGCGATTATTATTATTATTATTCACATTCTGGTTCGATTTTACGCCCAGTTATAAATTTAAGTAAGAATGCTAGTATAATTAAGTTATATATTCAAGGAAATAAAAAAAAGATTACAGATACAGAATTTAAAATAGGGGATATAATAGAATATAATGGCAAAGAATTTTATGTTATAAAAGATGCTAGTAAAACAGATGATAAATTAACAATAGTTTCTAAATTACCGTTATCTTATGAAGAAGTAAAAGGTATTGAATCTGTTAATTACAACACATTAAATCAAGGAACAATAGTATTAGAGGATAATAAAGAATATTATCCTGGTTATGTTAAGTATTATCACAAACCGGGTGTTTGTTCTGATTATCAACATTACAGTAGTTGCGATAATAATTATGAAAATTCACTTATAAAGCCAATAGTAGATGAATGGGCGGATAAATTTTTTGAAGACAAATTAACTATAGATGAAATGGGCTATAAAGCAAGGCTTCTTACAATAGATGAATTAAAAAATAATTTAGGATATGTAGGTCCAGGACCAACTGGTGGAGTTACAGGAGCAGAATATTACAAAGATTCAGAAGATACTCCCTTTATATTAACTCATTGTTTTACAATGTCACCAGTATTAGATGCTAAACAATATGTTTATAGTTTGGGTTCTAGTGGTACCGTATATGCAACATATGTATATAATAATGAAGGAATATGCCCTGTTGTAACGATAAAAAAGCAAGTTGCAACAAACAGTGATAGTAATAATAAAAGTAGTATTAATGAAGATAATAAAGTAAGTGTCCCAGATACTTTACTAAAAAATCCTGTATTTATAGTAGCAGTTGGAATTGTTTTTATAGTAATAGCTACAGTAATTGTAAGTAAAATATTAAAAAGAAAAAAATAATTTGCAAATTATTTTTGCAAATTTTTTGATTATAATTCTAAAAATTGTTTTAATTTTTAGAAATTTGTGTTATTATTTATATAGTGAGGTATTTATATGGTAGAAGATATAAAGAAAAATTTATTAGAAAGCTTTGATATTAATCCTAATTTTGATTCTAAAAATATAGGCAGAGATAATTCTGTAGAAGATAAAATATTTTCGTATGCTATAAAGATGACATCGCAGTTTAAGGTTGATTTAAAAAACTTTTATGAACGTATGAAAACATTTAAGTTAAAACCTCTTTCTGTATATGCTAATAAAGGCTTTGTATCATATGATCCTGTGGAAAATATAGGTTATATTAGTAAGTATGTTTTAACTAAAGATGATAATAATGAATATAATGTTGATAATTTATTTACTCAGATTATGTTGATGGTAACAACAGCTAATAATAATTATTATGGTTTTGGAAATGAGGAATTATTAAGATCTTTAAATGATGCTTGTACATATATGATTGCTTCTAATCTCTCAGGATCTGCTACTAAAAATTATCATGAAGAAGAATTGGTGTCTTTAAATTTATTAAATATTTTATTAGAGGGGGCAAATATATGAAAATAAATTTTATAAATGCATATTTTTCGAATAATGGAACTTTATTAAAACAAGAGATTAACAAATTAGGAATTAATGATGATCTTCTTGAAAGAATGAATTATTTATCTGAATCTAAAAAGAGTAATATACATATACCAGAACAATTTGCAGGTATAGTTAATGATATTAATAAATCTGCAGCAAAATTAATGTCTAAAGGCATTATTAATGAAAATGTTATGAATGATTTAATGAGTTGGCAAGTTGGTAATTCAGTATTAAGTTATTCTAATATAGGTCTTGATGGAGTAGAAGAAAATTTAGCTCGATTCAATGATTATTTTAAAAATCAACAACAACAAAGTTCTATGGAAAATTCACAAGTTATGTCAAAAGTGGCATAACTTTTATTGACTCAAACGTTTGTTTGATATATAATTTAATTGGTGAAAGATTATGAATATTATTATGCATATTGATGTAAATAATGCTTTTTTATCCTGGACGGCAGTTTATTTATTGAAGCGAGGATTTAATGAAGATATTCGATATAGTGAAAGTGTTATTGGTGGGGATGAAAAAGCAAGAAAGGGAATAGTTTTAGCTAAATCCATGGTTGCAAAAGCAAAAGGTGTTAAGACTGCTGAAACATTAAGGGATGCAAAAAGAAAATGTAATAATTTAAAGGTTTATTCACCAAATTATAAATGGTATAGATATATGTCTAACAAACTATTTAGTTTTATAAGTAGTTATATTCCAAATATTCAAATTTTATCAATTGATGAATGTTTTATTGATTATACAAGTTTTAAAAATATATATGGTAATGAAGTAGAATTTGCTTATAAATTAAAAAAAGAAATAAAAGAAAAATTGGGTTTTACTGTAAATATTGGTATTGCCAATAATAAATTATGTGCAAAAATGGCCTCAGACTTTTTAAAACCTGATAAGGTTCATACTTTATATGAGCATGAAATCAAGGAAAAAATGTATCCATTACCTATAGAAAAGTTATATGGTATAGGGAAAAAAACATCATTAAAATTGAAAAAATTAAATATAAACAAAATAGAAGATTTAGCTAATGCGGATGAAAAATTATTAAGTTTATATTTTAAAAATCAAGCTCGAAAAATGATTGATAGTGCTAAAGGAATTAGTGATTCAATTATAGATATCAAAAAAAGAGATGCTAGTATCAGTAATTCAACAACATTAAGTTATAATTTGAATAGTATTGAAGATATATATAAAGTAATTTTTTCTTTAGTGGAAAATGTATGTTCTGTTTTACGTAAAAAGGATAAATATGCATATGTGGTTGGAATTAGTTTAAAAGATAAATTTTTTAAGACTAAATCTCATCAGAAAAAACTATTGAATGCAACTAATGATACTAATGAAATATATGAGATATGTAAGAAGTTAGCAAGTGAGTTATATAATGATGATTCAATTAGATTAGTTGGTGTTAGTTTAAGTAATTTGGTTGATCATAATAATCATCAAATATCTATGTTTGATGATATGAATAATAAGGATATTAATAATAAATTAGATAAAATTGTGGATAATCTTAAATTAAATTATGGTAATAATATTATTACAAAGGCTTCATTATTAAATAATAATATTAATAAAAAGGATTAATTTTGCATATATTGTATAAAGGTATTGAAACTAATTAAAATTTTTGTTATAATTAATTAGTATTCATTTGGGTCTATAGCCAAGTGGTAAGGCGTGGGACTGCAACTCCCTGATCG
>CANPWK010000105.1 GCA_947584105.1 uncultured Bacilli bacterium | reverse complement strand
CATCATTTTTTGCTTTAAAGAATTTCTTCATTATCTCACCTCATATATATAATTCGATAAAAGATTCTAAAATCCTTTGAATTTTTATAAATATTTAATTTTTATAGTATTGCAAATTTAAAAAAAAAGTTATATAATAAATCTATCAAATTTATAAAAAACTTTGAACTTGAGGAGTATATTATAATTGATTTATAGAAAGTCAGTGGTTGATGGAAACTGATAATTAATATAATAGAAGGTAGCAAGGGAGTTTAGTGTCTGAATTAGTAGGACATTACGTATCATATGCGTTAAATATTTAAGGTATATATTTTATACAAATTAAGGTGGTACCACGTTAATCACGTCCTTATTGGATGTGATTTTTTTTGGAGGATAAATGATAGAAGAATTTAAGAAATATGTTGATAATTATGATTTAAATAATGAAAATATAAAATTAAAATATAATCATAGTCTAAGAGTTATGGCTTTAAGTAGAAAATATGCAGTTAAATTAGGATTTTCTAAAGACGAAGTTGAACTTGCGGTACTTATAGGATTATTACATGATATTGGTAGGTTTGAACAAATCAAGATATATAATAGTTTTGATGATTTAAAAACTATTGATCATGCTGATTTTAGTGTTCAACAATTATTTGAAATGGGATTAATTAGAAATTTTTGGAAAAAGGAAGAAGATTATGAATTAATTAAATTTGCAATTCAAAATCATAATAAATTAAAAATTCCAAATATTAATAATGAAAAATTTGTAAAATTTGCTAAATTAATTCGTGATGTAGATAAAATAGATATATTATACTTACTATGTTATAAAGAAATAATTACAACTGATGATCCAATAAGTGATGAGATTAGAAATGATATATTTAAACATAAACAGGCTAGTAGAAAATATGCCAAAAATGATAATGACAAATTAGCAATTCATTTATCATTTGCTTTTGATATTAATTATGATATATGTTTGAAGGAATTTAAACAAAATTTTGTTGCTTATTGTAATTTAATTAAAAATAAAAAAGTGTTTCAAGAAGTAATTAATGAAATAGAAAATTATATTGATGAAAGGATGGTAATATGTTAGATAAAAAATATAATGCCCTTGAAAAAGAAAATAAATGGTTAGAATATTGGAAAGAAAATAACATTTATGAGTTTAAACCCGATAAAAGAGAAGTATTTTCTATTGATACCCCACCACCAACAGTAAATGGAAAAATACATATAGGGCATATTTTTTCATATTCGCAAACAGAAATGATTGCCAGATATAAAAGGCTTAGAGGATATAATATATTTTATCCATTTGGCTTTGATGATAATGGATTACCTAGTGAAAGATTAGTTGAAAAAGAACAATGTAAAAAAGCTCATGAAATAGGGCGTGAGGAATTTGCAAAATTATGTTATGCAACAACTGATAAATATGAATCTGAATTTCAAAAATTATTTAGTAGAATGGGAGTAAGCACTGATTGGAATATTCACTATAAAACAGTTAGTCCTTCAACTATTAAAATTAGTCAAACTTCATTTTTAGATTTGGTAAAAAAAGGACATTGTTATCATAAAGAAAGTCCTGCTTTATGGTGTAATGAATGTTTGACTTCTATTGCTCAAGCAGAACTTGAAACTAAGAAAATAGAAACAACTTTTAATTATATTAAATTTAAAACAGTGGAAACCAATGAAGAATTTACAATTGCAACAACAAGACCAGAGTTACTTCCAGCAATCGTGTGTGTATTTGTAAATCCAAATGATGAAGAACATAAATATTTAATTGGTAAGAATGCTCATATTCCAATAATTAATGTAGATGTTCCTATTATGGCTGATGAAAAAGTTGATGCTCAAAAAGGAACAGGTATTGTTATGTGTTGTACTTTTGGAGATCAAACGGATATTGAATGGTGGAAGAAATATAATTTACCTTTAAAGTATATTTTTACTGATGATGGAAAGATTATCGATGAAGTTCCAAACTATGGTGGAATGAAAATAAAGAAAGCTAGAAAGCAAATTATTGAAGACTTACAAAATGGTGGATATGTAGTTAAAATAGAAAAATTAGAACATGAGGTACAAACACATGAAAGATGTGGTAGTGAAGTAGAATATTCAGTTATGGATCAATGGTTTATTGATATTATGAATCATAAAGAAGATTTCTTAAAAATAGGTAATGAAATTAAATGGCATCCAGAACATATGCATACTAGATATGATGAATGGGTAAATAATATTGCTTGGGATTGGTGTATTTCAAGGCAAAGATATTTTGGTGTTCCTTTTCCTTTATGGTATTGTAAAAATTGTAAAGAACCAGTATTTGCTAAAGTAGAAGATTTACCAGTAAATCCATTAGTTGATAGTCCTAGTATAAGTGAATGTCCTAAATGTAAATGTAAAGAATTTGTTCCTGAGACAGATGTTATGGATACATGGGCAACTTCTTCAGTTACACCATTAATCAATATGAGATATGGAGAAAAAGAAAACTATGAAAATATATTAAAGCCAATGAGTATTAGAACAAATGCTTCAGAAATAATAAGGACTTGGGATTTCTACACTATTGTAAAAAGTTTTTATCATTTTAAAAAAAGGCCATGGGATAATGTCATGATTTCAGGATTTGTAATGGCAAATAAAGGTGAAAAAATTAGTAAATCGAAGGGGAATAGTAAAGTAGAACCTATTGATTTGATAAATCAATATTCTGCTGATGTAATTAGATATTGGGCTGGTTCTGGAAGACTTGGTACAGATATTGTATTTAGTGAAGAAACACTTTTAAGAGGAAAAAAATTAATAAATAAAATATGGAATGTATCTAAATTCATTGAAATGCATCTAGCAGATTACAAGGATAAAGAATTCAGCGATTTTGAATATATCGATAAATGGATTTTAGGAACATTTCAAGAAATGGAAAAGGGATTTATAAAATACTTGGATGAATATGAAGTTGGATTGGCTTTAAATCATTTAGAAAAATTCTTTTGGAATTTCTGTGATAACTATATAGAAATAGTAAAACATAGATTATATAGGCCAGAAGAGTTTGGAGAAATTCCAAGATATTCAGGGCAAAAAACTATATATACAATTCTTTATAAGTTATTACAAGATTTTAGTATTTTCTTCCCATTTATTACAGAAGAAATTTATCAAGAATTATATCATGATAAAAAATCAATCCATTTAACAGAAATTAAACCTCTTGAATTTGAATTTTCTAAAGAAATCAAAAATGGAAGCGATATAATTGATATTATTAGTCAAGCTAGAGGTGAAAAGTCAAGTCAAAATGTTTCATTGAAGACTCCGATAAAAAATCTTGAATTAAGTGTAAATAAGGAATTAAAAGAGGCAATAAAATTATCTATAAAGGATTTTAAAGCAACTTTATTTATTGAAAATATGCAATTAGAAAGTTTAGAGCAAGGTTATGCTATTGATAAAATAATATTGGATTTAGAAGAAAAAGAGAATAAATAAAATATGGTCAAGGCCATATTTTGTTTTATTCTTTATAAATAGTAGTTAAAATTTTAATAAAAATCTAAAATTTTTAAGAAATTCCTTGCATTCCCTAAATTAATGTGATAATATTAGATTGTAAGCAAGATAGCTTATGAAGATTGGGAGGTAAATTATGACTAAAACAGATTTAGTTAATTTTATGGCTGAAGAAGCAGGATTAACAAAAGCAGATGCTACTCGTGCATTAGATGCATTTATGAGTGGAGTAACAAAAGGATTAAAAGAGGATA
>CANPWK010000104.1 GCA_947584105.1 uncultured Bacilli bacterium | reverse complement strand
ATGAATCATCTTTAACGGGTGAATCCGTACCTGTTGAAAAAAATACTAATGCTATAAAAGAACAAGTACCTCTTGCAAATCGTTTTAATATGCTTTATTCTGGCACTAATATTGTCTATGGTAAATGCGAAGCAGTAGTTTGCGATATAGGTATGAATACTGAATTTGGGCTTATAGCTAGTAATTTAAAAACTGAAGAAATAGAAATTACGCCTTTACAAAAAAGAATTGATGGAATTAGTAAATTTTTATCTGTTATAATTGTTTTAATTATTATGGTAATGTTTATTGTCGGTAGTATTACTGGAATGGAAACTATGGAAGTAGTTATGCTTTCTATTTCCCTAGCAGTGGCAGCTATACCCGAAGGGCTTCCAGCAGTTATTACCATTGTTTTATCTTTAGGTATGAGTGATTTAGCCAAAAAGAATGCGATAGTAAGAAAAATGATGAGTGTTGAAACTTTAGGATGTACGGAAATTATTTGTTCTGATAAAACAGGCACCATTACGCAAAATAAAATGAATGTTAGAGAAATATATTATGATAAGAAAATAAATAAAATAGAAGATTTAGATAAAGATAACATTATTTTTAAAATTATGGTCCTTAATAATGATGCTATAAAAACAAAAAAAGAATTTCTTGGCGATCCAACGGAAATTGCCTTATATGAATGTGCCAGTATTTATTTAGATTGCGAAAATATAAAAGGAGAAAATAAAAGAATTGGAGAACTTCCTTTTGATTCGGAAAGAAAAATGATGTCTACCATTAACGAAAATAAAGGTAAATATACAATGTATACTAAAGGTAGTTTTGATTCTATTATTAATGTTTGTTCTCATATTTTAGAAAATAATAAAGTAATAAAACTAACAAAAGTTAAAAAGAATGAATTAAAAAATATAGAAAAGAAAGAATCTAATAAAGCATATAGAATAATTGCTTATGCTTATAAAAATGTTGGTAATGATTATAAATTGGATTTGCTAAATGAATCTAATTTAATATTTGTTGGCTTTAGTGCTATGATTGATCCACCTAGAGAAGATGTAAAGGAAGCTATTAGTTATTGTAAAAGTGCGCATATTAAGCCTATAATGATTACAGGTGATAGTCTAGATACTGCAACATCTATCGCGAAAGAAATAGGTATTTTACAAAATAAAAATGAGGCAATTTTAGGATCAGAAATAGATAATATGTCACCAAGTGATTTAAAGAAAAATATTGCTAAATATTCGGTTTATGCTAGAGTTAGTCCCATGAATAAACTCGCTATAGTTAATGCTTGGCAAGAACAGGATAAAGTAGTGGCTATGACTGGTGATGGGGTTAATGATGCACCAGCATTAAAGAAAGCCGATATAGGTGTTGGCATGGGTAAAACAGGAACAGAAGTATCAAAAGGTGTTTCCGATATTATTTTAGCTGATGATAGTTTTTCTACAATAGTTACCGCAGTTAAAGAAGGAAGAAGAATATACGATAATATTAGAAAAGTGTTAATCTATCTTTTAACAGGCAATATTTCTGAAGTTTTAGTAGTGTTTATTGGGATGATGTGTGGCTTAGAAATATTCTTGCCTATTCAACTTCTATATATCAATTTAATAACTGATGGTATACCTGCGATTGCACTTGCCTTTGAGAGTGAAGAAGATGATGTTATGGAAAGAGATGTCAGAAAAAAAGATAGTTCTTTCTTTACCCCATTTTTAATTGCTAAAATGGCTATTTCAGCTATATTAAAAACTGCTACTATTTTACTTGTTTATTTTGCAAATACAATAATTTATAATGAACAAGTTGGTTGTTCTATGGCATTTTTAACATTAATATTATCAGAAATGATTTTTGCTTATTCTTGTCGTAATTTAAAACAAAGTATGTTAGAACAAAAAATATTTGCTAATAGTTATTTAAATAAAAGTATGTTTTGCTTAAGTATAATTCAATTACTTATTTTTATTACACCATTAAAAAATTTATTTGGTATAATAACTCTTAATATATGGCAAACTAGTTATTGCTTTTTAATAATAATATTAATGTTCTTAATAGATGAACTTTCTAAAAATATAATATCTAAAATTTTTGCCGATTAACAAATAGTTTAACTTCTCTTGACTCGCGGGGGGGGGTATACTATAATAATCTTATAATAGAGAAGGTTATTATAGATGAAAAGAGTAATAAAAAATAACTACAAATTTATATTAGGTTTAATACTTGGCTTAGTAATATCTGTAACTACTGTGTATGCTATTGATGCATATATCGAAAGTAATAAAGTAACATATAATAATCATAATAAAAGTAATGTCGAAGAAGCCATAGATGAATTATATGAGAATAGTGGCATACATAAGGATAAATGGGTAGATCCAATACTTAATGGAGCAGATCCTGTATTTGATAAAGAAGGGAAATTAATACCAGTTGAAATAAAACCAAATGGAGATGTATATTATGCAAGTGAAAATAGTGAATGGTATAATTATAGTGAAAAAAGATGGGCCAATGCTGTAATACTAATAGATAAACCCAGTAATACAAATTATGAGGTAGGAGATAAGATAGAAGAAGATGATATCGAAAGTTATTTTGTTTGGATACCAAGATATCAATATAAAATATGGACTTTAGCAAATACTGAAGAATTCACAAAGTTAATATATACAACTGATATAGTTAATAATAAAGAGAGTACTGAAAGTAATAATTTTTGGAAATTAGCAAGTTCTAATTCAAGAATAATTGATGTTGTTTTTGGTGATGTAAAGAATGCTCCTAAAATGGCTGAAAGTGCAGCAGCAATTGATAAATATTATACTCATCCAGCCTTTACTTTAGGATCAAAAAATTTAAATGGTATTTGGGTAAGCAAATTTGAAGTTGGCTATAAAGGAGCAACTAGTGAAGCAAGTGCTCAAGTAGATCAAAAAGAAAGTAAAAGTGTAATAATAAAACCAGATGTTTATTCATGGCGAGGAATTAATGTGAAAAATATGTTTTTGGTCTCTTATAATTATGAAAGGGATTTAGATAGTCATATGTTAAAAAATACGGAATGGGGAGCCGTAGCTTATCTTTCTCAGTCTGTTTATGGAAAAAGTGAAGAGTTAAATATTAATAATGCTAGTGATTATAAAACAGGTTATGGTGCTACTGCTGGTACAGATCAAACATCTAGTTCAAGTGTTAATGCATTAAGCACTGATTCAAGCATAACATCACCTTATAATTCTTTATCTGGTTATTTAGCAAGTACAACCGGAAATATAACTGGAGTATATGATATGTCAGGTGGTGCTTATGAGCAAGTTGCTGCATTTATTGATGGAACTCCAGGTGAAAGTGGCTTTACCATTGATGAATTAAATAAATATATTAGTGAAAACTATATAGATAAATATAATAAAAATAGTACTGCAACCTCTTTTAATTATCGTATATTAGGAGATGCAACTGGAGAATTAGGGCCATTTTATCGTTATCATGATGTTAGTGTTAATAATAATTTTCATAATTCGTGGTATTCAGATACTTCTATATTTATTGAAACTGGCTCACCATGTTTTGGTCGAGGAGGTTCACCATCAAATGGAGTTATAGGTGGTATCCTTGCATTTCGTAGACGGGCGGGTGTTAAAGGATCAAACTATGGATTTCGTTTAGCACTTTCTATAAACTAAAAAAAATATTGTAAACTGCCCAAATTAACTCTTGATTATCGGGGGGAGGTCGTCCGACAAATAAAAAAATTAAATAAATTTTAATAATTAAAGTTCAAAAAATAAGATAAAAATG
>CANPWK010000103.1 GCA_947584105.1 uncultured Bacilli bacterium | reverse complement strand
AAGAATATAAAAAAATACAAATTAATTGTATAACTTGTATTTTCTCTTAATTTTTCCAACATTTACTTTACTTCACCCTTTATAATTAATAAAATTAAAAACAACTATAATGAAATAGTTGCTTTTATACTTAATTTATTTATGCATTTCTTTTTTTTATATATATAACACTACATATTCCAATAATAGATATTCCTAAAAATACCATATGTTTTATTAAATTATCACTAGTATTAGGATTAACACTTGCATTAGTAGAAGTTATATTTGGTGTTAGATCAATAATAAAGTTTCCATTGTCATCTGTTGTTAAACCAGCTTTATCTGCCCCAGAAATATTTATTTTTTCATCATCACCATCTAATTGAATAACAGTTTTATTTTTATCTCCTGTCATACTAACTTTAGAACCATTTGCAAAATTTAATGAAGCTTCACCATCTTTAGGGTCAACATTAATACCATACCAAGATTTTTCTCCTATAGTTAAATCTAAATTGCCTTTTACTGTTGCAGAAGAATTATTAACTATAATAGGAGCTCCACCAAGAGTTTTAGTATTATCAATTTTTAAATTTTCTAATACTACATTATCCGCATTATATAAATTAATGCCATGTTTGTTTTTTTCAGTTGTAACAATATTACCATTTTTAATGGTAACATTTTCTGCATTTAATACTTGTAAAAGATGAGCATCATTATTATTTTCCCAAGTATTTGAAAATTTATTAGATGCCGTTAATGTATGATTGTTTAAATCAAGTGTAACATTATCTTTTTTTATATTTATCATCTTATCAACCGCAACATCTTCATTTAAAACAATAGTTGTATTTTCTGGTAAATCATCTACAAAAACTTGTTCCGTTAAATTAATCTTATCATCAACCAATAATTTAAAGTTAGAATTAAATAATGTAATACCATCTTTGACATTTATTAATGGGCGCCAAGCATAACCTGCAGTCTCATCACTATATCCAGCATAAGAATTATCAGTAAAATCAATTGTTATATTTTTAGTATTTAAATTTCCCGTTTTAGAATAAGTTGCACTTATCCAAGAATATAATGTTATATTTTCAAGTGTAGCATTTCCAATATCACCATTACTTTGAGAATTGAAAGCAATAGATCCGCTACCATCTTCATTTACTTTTTGTAAATTAATATTCTTCAATGTTACATTCTTACCCATTACTTCTATTGCTTTATTTTGATCTTTTTTACTTTTAATATTTATACCATCAATCGTTACATTATCACCCCAAATAGAAATAAAATCCTGTGTTGCCCAGCTACCATTTGCAGTATCAACATTACTTGTAATTACAACATTACCTAACCCCTTAATAGTAATATTATTTTTATGAATTGGAAAATACCAATTTCCTTGACCAGCTTTTTTAGCATTAACATCGCTACCGCTACTATCAGTTCCCCAAGAACTATATTTATTAAGATCATCTTGCGTTAGAACATAAGTACCAGCTTGAATTTCCCAAGTTTGACCATCTTCTTGATTTTTAATTGCATCTGAAAGTTCAGATACATTTTTTATGACTTTAGTGTTTGTATCTAAAGCCAAAACTTTACCTCCTACTAAAATCACCATAAACATAATACTAGTTAATATTATACTCACTAATTTTCTTGCCTTTTTCATAAACCTATCCTTTCTACTATCATTATATAGAAAAATAATTAAATGTTCAAGCATTTCAACACTAATTTACATAATTCGACATCATTTTATACATTTCTTTACATTATTTCTTTAATTGCTGTGAATTATTTTATCATTTTGATTTAAATTATATCTAACTACTTTAGAATATATGCAACCACAATAATTTTGACGATATAAATGATATTTTGAGGAAAGTTCTATACTCCTTTTATATCCATTTTTCTTTTTAAAATCAGCATATAAATATTTAATGTTATATATTTTTTCACATTCACAACCAATTTCATTTACATAATTTACATTTTTATAAGGGCTAATCGATAATGTAGTTGTAAAATAATCAAAATTATTATCTCTAGCTATTTCAGCTGTTTTTTTCATTCTAAGTTTATAGCACTCAAAACAACGTTTACCTCCTTCTTTTTCATTTTCTAAACCTTTAACTGCTTGAAAAAATTCTTGAGGATTATATCCAATCTCCATAATGCTAACTGGATTCTTATATTTTACTTCTTCTATAAATCTTTTAACTTCAAAAAGTCGTTTATTATATTCATCTTCACTAGTTATATTAGGGTTATAATAAAGTATTGTAATATTAAAATACTGTGATAAAATTTCTAAAACATAAGAAGAACATGGAGCACAACAAGCATGTAATAAAAGATTTGGTGTTCCATCTATACTTTTTAGCATTTCTTCCATTTTTTCTTGATAATTCATAATACCTCCTTAAAAAAATAAAAAGCTATTGCTTTTTATTATACACTAAATTACGTTATTATCAACATGCACCTTTACAAACATTATCAGATACCTGACTAACATATTCAGCATAAATTTCACTTAATTCTTCTCGCTGTTTACTTGTTAAGGAATCATACCCATCTTTATGTGATGAAACCGTAGATGTATGTGTACCTATAACTTTACCATCTTTAACAAAAATAACCAAAGGCACATAAATTCTTTTTTCACCTACGTTAAAACTTTTATCACCACTTTTTATAATATAATCATCAAGTTGATCGTCTAAAGCCTGTAATAATTTAAAATAACCTTTATTTCCTTTTATATCATTTCCATCTTGATCTTTTTTATAAACTAATTTACCATTCTTTACTTCATAATAGTCTCTTTCATTATACATATTTAAATAATATATTTTATTAATACTATATTCTTTAGCTACATCAAGTAAAACTTCAATGGCATTTCTACACCAAGGGCACTCTGGATATCCTAAATAAATAATACCTGTTTTATTTTTAATAACATCAATAATCTCTTCATAATTAGAATATTTAATAGGATTTGTTTTTGAAATAGATACTTCTTTATATTGATTACCTTGATTATTATCCTTACCATTTAAAGCTTCATATTCTTCTTTAAACTTTAAAGAATCACTTTTACTACATGCTGTAATTGTAAATACACATAATATTATCAAAAAAAACTTTACTGCTTTCATAAAATCACCTACTTTTTAAGTATAACAAAAAATAAATAAAAAGTACATATTTTTGTACTTTTATTAAAAATTTCAAGATTTTTTCACTTTACCTTTTTTATTTTTTAATATTAAACTTACTGTTACGACAGATATTACTATCAATATAATTCCAATTACTACTATAAATACTGGATTTTTAAGTAAAGTATCTGGGACAAATATTTTTTCAATAAAACTTTTATCATTATCATGATCTTCATTATTTATCTTATCATCAACAGCTACTTTCTTTTCTATTGTGACAACGGGACAGACACCTCGAATATTATACACATATTCAACATATATATTACCATTAGAACCAATAGCATATATATTTCTATTAGAATCTAATACCGGTGACATAGTAAAACAATTTTCTAAAATAAATGGTGTTTTCTCTGATACTTCATAATATTCACCAGTAGTAACTTTACTAGTATACGGTCCTCTACCTATATAGGAAAGATTATCCTTTAAATCATCTATGGTAAGAAGTCTTGCTTTATATCCCAATTTATCTTCAGTTAACTTTCCGTTTTCAAAAAAATTACTAGCCCAGCTATCTACTATTGGTTTGACTAACGATTCTTCATAATTAGTATTACATTCAAATTCATGAGGTAATAACTCACCATCTGATCTTGTACCCCCTTTTATGCAACTATTATTTTTATAAAAATAATAAACATATCCCGGATGATAATTACTACCATCTTCTAAATTATTTCCAATTAATGTATTACTGCCTCTATCC
>CANPWK010000102.1 GCA_947584105.1 uncultured Bacilli bacterium | reverse complement strand
ACCCATTCACTTTGCAAAACTGAAGTAACTTGTGGCCATTGATTAGAAATAAATCCACCTATCAAATTATACTTCTCTCCTAAATCTTGCAACAATTCATTAATTTTACTTACATTATATCCTAACATCTTATTCCTCCTATCTATATAATGTCTAAAATTAAGGCATAATTCTTTTTATATCTTCTACTATTTGAGCAGACTGTTGATGATAACTAAGTAAAACATTGTTAAGGGTTACCCTATAATCTTGCATTTTAGTTAAAACATTATTTAATTGTTGACTTTCTAACAATAGCTTATTATTTAAAAAGTTAAGTTCCCCCCCTTTAAAAAAGGTCGAAATAGTTTGGACATTGTTTTTTATCTTCGTAATATCACTTTTTACATTATCTGCATATAAACTACTTCTTCTAATTATCCTCTCAAAGTCATCAACTATGATACCATTCATATTACACCTCTATTATGTTTATATCAAAAAAAAGTAAAAAAAGCAATATTTTTTATTTAAAAATTGACATTTTATTGTCATAATTATAATTTAGAAAAAAAACATTATAAATTATTGACATAAATTACTACATCAAATAACTTATAATGATTAATTACTATAATTATTATTCTTGACTTTTATCATCATTAATAATTTTAACTAAAGTACCATGACCATTTTTAAATACCCAAGCAAATTCATCAGATATTTTAGTATTATATTTCTTACTAAAGTCATTAGTTTTAATAGCTGATTGTTCAACTACTCCAGGTCCTATCCAGATTCCATTTGCATTAACTGCTAAATCTAAATACCAAGATTCAAACGATAATTTTTTCAATTTAAAATTATCATCAACAAAGACTATATTACAATTATCTAAAGATTTTAATAATTTAAACAAATTATCAATTTTTTTCGTATCAATTGTTTCTTTAAATTTATCCACTCCTAATATAAATACCATTACATTATAATCAGTTCCTTTAATTTTTTCTTCAACATATTGCATTACTTGGTCTAAAAAGGAATCAAACTCTTTATTTGCATAAGAATTAGCCATTGGTTTTAATTGTTCAAACTCACTTACAAAATCTAATAGAAATGTTACTGTATCACCGAATGTTCTAAAGCAAGTTAATAAATTTGCAATTATATTAGTTAAACTAGACATTTCATTAGCACTTATAATAGTGGCCTTATCTGTCTTAAAGTTATAATTATAAGTTTCTAGTGTTTCTTTCGCAATACCAATAGGTACTTTTTGCATATTAGAGTTATCTAATAACATATCCAGAGTAATAGAATCAGGTAAAACTGGAATACATTTGGCTTTATTTGGATTAGTTTTACTTAAACGATTAGCTTGTTCCTTAATAAATTCTACTATTACATCATCATCACATATTTTAGCTGTCTGAAATTCGTAAATAGCTTCTCCTTTAAATAATCCTCTACCACGATAATCCTTTGGATAAACATTTCCTATTCTTCCTAAAATATTTACATAATCATCTTTGGAATTCATATCTAAAACATATTCAAATTCAAAATTTCTCAAGAACCTACCATATAATCCAGATTGACTACTTGTTGATAAAATAAATATTATGCCATATCTTTTTCCTTCACGAGTTAAAGTTATCATTAATTCATCATAAGCACTATATGACTCTTTAAATGATTCATAATTATTAAAAACTACTATGATCATTGGTATTTTTTGACCACTAATTTTTCTGTAAATATTATAGTCCCCGTTATAATCTGCAAATAATTTTTTTCTTTCTAATATCTCATTATCAATTAATTTTAATAATTTATCTATCTTATCATTTTCTGATGCAAATACACAATCACCAACATGTGGTAATTTAGAAAATATTCTAAATGATTCTGAACCAAAATCAAAAATATAAAAATTAACATCATCACTTGAAAACATATTACAAGTAGAATAAATGACAGTTCTTAAAAACATTTCCCTATTACTACTATCAAGACCATAAACTATTGTATTTTCTTTTTCACTTAAATTAAGTGTTAGAATATTTTGATACTGATTAGATGGATCATCATATTCACCAATTATAGCTGTTAAAGTATCACTATGGAAATTATATTTTGCAACTAAATCATCTAACTTAATTTCTTCAGGCATACTATCTAACCACAAATTATCAGCTTTTAAATTCATTTTTTGTGCAACAACAGTTATATATTTTAAAATATTAGTTAATTCATCACCTAAATCAGCGGTTACTACTTTCTTCTCCTCTTTATCTACACTTTTAATAATACTTCCTAAATTATCTATAAAAGCAATAGAACGATCATATTCTTTTTTTACAATTTCTGATGGTACGTATGGAGAACCACAATATCCAGATTGACCAAGCACAAAAATCTCATTCATTCCTACTTGCAAATAAAATCTACCTGCATTTTTTATAGTTGCAGCATCTGGACATTTGATAATTTCGTTACTATCACCCTTATCAGCAACTTTTAAACATACGCGGAATTTTGTATTACTCCAAATTTGTTCATTAACTACTCCGCTTGGTTTTTGGGTTGCTAAAATTAAATGGACTCCTAAACTACGACCTATACGAGCAGCTGATATTAAATTGTCCATAAAATCTGGTTGTTGAGCTTTCAACTCGGCAAATTCATCACAAATTATAAACAAATGTGGCATTGGTTCACTTAATTTGCCTTCTTTGAAAAATTTCTGATATTTATAAATATCAATAGTGCTTTCTCCTAAATTATCTCTTGCTTCATTAAACTTAGTTTGTCTTCTTGTAAGTTCACTTTGTATACTAACTAAAGTTCTGTTCATTTCATTTTTATCTAAGTTTGTGATAACACCAGCTAAATGAGGTAATCTAACATTATTTTTCTTATTGAAAAATGCTCCAGCTAATCCTCCACCTTTATAATCGATAAGAATAAATGCTACTTCATTAGGGCTGAAATTAACAGCCATTGATAAAATATAAGTAATAATAAATTCACTTTTTCCACTACCCGTAGTTCCAGCTATAAGGCCATGTGGTCCATGATATTTTTCATGTAAATCAAGATATATAATACTTTCTTGTTTATTTACTCCAAGTGGTGCACGTAAACTTTTAGTTGGATCATTCAATTTCCAACGATTCATTATATTAAGCTGTTCAATTTTTCCTACTTTGTACATTTCTAGAAAACTTAATCTATTTGGAATATGTCCTTCCTCGGTATTTTCAATTTCGATAGGAATATTTGATAATTTGAATGCACATTCTTCAAAATTAATTTCCCCTTCTAAATTGGCTGTAAAAGATATAACTCCATTAAAATTTTCTTTATTATAAAAACCACCTTTAGTATTATCTAATTCTATAAAGCTACTACATTGATCCGGTAAATGAGTCATTTTATTATCTAAAATAAATAAACTAAAGCCATAATTATTTTTTGCTTCTAGAATATTTTTAATAAGGTCTAAATCACGAACTTTTTTAAAACAGTCAGTAATAATTAAATATGTTTGATCAAAATCTTCTATAGAAAATGAATCATTTGACATTTGTTCTTTTCTCACATTAAATATTTTATCTAAATAATAAGATATTTCTTTATGTTCATCAATATTAGTACCATAAAATCTCATTTTCTTATCATCTGTAAAAAGATGAGGAATATTTTTTAAAAAATGCCATTGATATTCGTTTTCTGAATCAGTTAAAATTACTATTTTTAAATCATCATAACTCTGGAATGCTAAAATTTGAAGTAAAATACGGCGCATATATTCGCCAATAGTTGTACTTTCCCCAATAAGCCCACTAATATAATTTTCGACAAATGAAAAAGCAAATGGGACATTATCTAATAATTTTGGTTCACTTCCTAATTTTTCAACCATATCTTTTAAATTATCTTCCATCATTGAAAAATGTTCTTCGGGATAACTAATATTAATTTCCATTTCATAAGATC
>CANPWK010000101.1 GCA_947584105.1 uncultured Bacilli bacterium | reverse complement strand
CCTTACATTCTTATTATATTATATTTTTGCATTTTAAAAAAGACTGTTTTCAAATTTTTATTTGTCAACAGTCTGAAGCAGCTAAATTTAAGCTGCTTTTTTATCTAAACCATATTTACGGTTAAATTTTTCAATACGTCCTGCTTTTGAAGTAGTAACACCTTCTTTACCATTTTTAAAAAAAGGATGACACTCATTACAAACTTCTAAATGCAATTCCTCTTTATTTGATTTTACCGTAAAAGAGTTACCACATGCACAAGTTACTTTTGTATCAATATAATTTGATTGAACTTTTTTCATTTTATCTCTCCTTCCGCCATGACTTGGTAGTCATAGAAATTTAATTACTCACATATTTTAACAGAAATAAAATATTTTTGCAACCTTAATCGCGTTCTTTTCCAAATAAACTTAATAAATTTAAAAATAAATTAATAAAATCTAAGTATAATTGTAAGGCCCCATATATTGCTAATTTATCTTTATTTTCAATCGCATACAAATTTCTCTTAATAACCTGCACATCATAAGCAACATATGCCAAAAATACTAATACCATAATTATCGTAAGCGTTAAATCAAACATTTCACTATTTATAAACATATTAATAATAACACAAATTAAACAGCCTAATAATGCCATTAGTAAAATTGTCCCTAATTTTGTAATATCTAATTTTGTAAAAAAACCAATTAATCCAAAAATTAAAAATAATATAGATGCTATCAAAAAAACATATATAATTGATCCTATCTCGTATACAATAAAAATTGATGAAACTGTTACACCAGTTAAAAAAGAATACAACAAGAACAATATACGTGCACTCATTACACTTAGCTTGTTTATTCGCATACTTAGTACTATCACAACCACTAATTCAATTACCCAGAATATTAAATATTTATATCCAGAAAATAAATTATATACAATGTTTTCTTTTGTAGATATATAATAAGCAACGCCAAATGTCAACATTAGTCCTAAAAACATCCATAAAAATATTTTGGAAAAAACTTTGTTCATCTTATCACCTCTTTTATAATTTTATAACATTTTCTTCTTTTAGTAAATATTTTTTAAATAATTAGTAAATTTATTTTTATTAATTATACTTATATCATATTTTTTAGTAACTACTTTTAGTTTGTCAAAAAAATACGATTTATATTCATCACTAATATCATAATCAAATACAATAAATATTCTTTCCTTGCAATAATTTCTAATTAATTCCATTAATTTATCAAAATCATCAATTATATCATTAATATATTGATACATATCGTAATCTTTTAATGTAAAATATAATAAATCATCATGCCCTATATCTAAAACCAATACATCAGCCTTTATCAATAAATTTGTAAAAGTATATTCCTTTTTTTTATATTTTATTGTTTTACTATTGTTTATATCATTTAATAAATCAACAATACGATAATTATTTAAATTATGATAAACAATTGCTTTTTCTAATTTATTTTTATATTTAAGATAATTAATAAAATCTCTATCATAATAATTATCATTATCAGAGATTTTAACATAAAAAGTTTTGTTATCCTTTGTAAAAAAATAAATTAAAAAAATTAATAAAATACATAATGCTGCAAATAAAAATTTTTTCATAAAATCACCAAAAAAGTAGGTTCTACCTACTTAATTATATTTCTATTAATTCAATTTTAGCACCAACATTAGTCAATTTAGCTATAATATTTTCATACCCTCTAAGAATATGATCAACATCATTAATAGTTGTAATGCCATCAGCCGCCAAACCAGCTAATACTAAACAAGCACCAGCTCGTAAATCAGTAGCTACTACTTCTTCACCATGCAAATTGGTTGGACCATTAATAAATATTTCATCTCCTTTTATATTTATATTTGCTCCCATTTTATTTAAATATTTGATATTTTTAAATCTATTTTCGTATATAGTTTCAATAACAGATGAAGTCCCATTACAATAAGTAAGTAATGTAGTCATTGGCTGCTGTAAATCTGTTGGAAAACCAGGATATACTAAAGTTTTCAAATCAACCGCTTTCATGTTATTACTTTTTGAAATTTCTATATAATCATTAAAAACTTTTAAATCACAACCTACCTCTTTTAATTTAAAAATTAAAGAGTCTATATGTTCCGGTATAATATTTTGAATCTTTAAACAATCTCCCATTAAAGCACCGGCAATTATATATGTCCCAGCTTCTATTCTATCGGGAATAACTTCAGAAAAGCAACTTCCTAAATAGTCTACTCCCATAATCCTAATTTCACTAGTTCCGGCTCCTTTGATTTTAGCTCCCATATTATTTAAAAATGTAGCAACATTAACAATTTCTGGCTCTTTAGCAGCATTTTCTATAATAGTTTCTCCTTTAGCCTTAACAGCTGCTAACATTATATTTATAGTAGCACCAACACTCGCTACATCTAAATAGATATGACTACCTATTAATTCTTTGGCACTAATAATATAATGATCTTCTTTCTCTAAAACAGTAGCTCCCAAAGACTGAAACCCTTTTAAATGTAAATTAATTGGCCTTGCACCTATAGAACAGCCCCCAGGAAAATAAATATCAACATGCTTATATTTTCCTAACAAAGCTCCCATAAAATAATAAGAGGCACGTAATTTTGATGAAAATTCTTTCTTTATTGGCTTATTTTCTAAATTTCCTAATGACATTTTTATAAAGTTATTATCACGTCTTACTTTACCACCTAAATACATTATAATATCACTTAAAACATCTATATCTGAAATATTTGGAACATTATCTATCGAAACTTCCTCATCTGATAACAGTGCTGCTGGAATTAATGCAACTGCACTATTTTTAGCACCACTTATTTTTATTGTTCCACTTAGGATGTTTCCACCTTCTATTTTTATTTGTTTCATAATACCTCCTACCAATATATCTTATGTTTTCGCCCAATAAATGTTATGCTTTATTTATACTTCCTAATAATTCACACTTATTTTTTACACATTCTTTAAGAGCTGATTCACCAAATTTTATTATCTTGCGAGGATCATAAGCATTATTACATTGTAATTCTTTTTTTACAGCTTCACTCCAATGAATTTGTAATTCTGTATTAAAATTAATTTTTGTAATACCACATTCTATTGCTTTCTTTATTAAATTATCATATATACCTGTACCACCGTGTAAAACCAATGGTAAATCTGTTAATTCACTAATTTTTTGCATTCTATCAAAATCCAATTTAGGTTCACCCTTATATAATCCATGGACACTTCCTAAAGCTGGAGCTAAAAAATCAATTCCTGTTGATTTTGAAAATTTAACACTTTCAGTAACAGATGCATAAACAATACCACTATTTTCTTTATCCTCAGATCCACCTACACGACCTATTTCTGCTTCAACAGAAACATTTTTTTGTTTAGCATAATTAACTACTTCCTTAGTTATATCAATATTTTTTTCTAATTCATATTTTGATGCATCAATCATAACAGATGTAAAACCACTATCTATAGCTTCCTTACAAACTGAAAAACTACTACCATGATCTAAATGTAATACAACAGGAACAGTAATATTCAAATAATCAATTAAATCTACTACCATATCCTTAATTGTTTTAAATCCACCCATATATTTCATGGCACCTTCAGATACACCCAAAATAACTGGGCTTTGAAGCATTTGTACTTCTTCTAAAATAAATCTAGTCCATTCTAAATTATTTATATTAAAATGGGGTACTGCATATTTATGTTCTTTGGCTTTTATAAGCATTTGTTTCATATTAACTAACATATTTAATTCTCCTTAAAATTCATTCTATCACTTTTTTTATTATCTAAGCAAGAACATTATATCATTTTTTTATAATAATATAAATTATTTTAATGATTTTATTTTATGTTATATACAATTTCCTCAATTTTTTTTCAAAATGCAACTCTAAAATCAATAAGGATTGCGTTTAACTA
>CANPWK010000100.1 GCA_947584105.1 uncultured Bacilli bacterium | reverse complement strand
ACATTTAAAAATCCCTCAATCCTTTATAAACAAAGGGCTTGGGAGATTTTTCGCTTTTAAAACTGATAAATTCAGGATTTTATACCATTTTAATATATTTGTCAATTATAATAATAAATGTTATAATTGACATATGATGAATATGAAATTAGTTTTAAATGATAAGATTATTAACCTTAAGATTTGCCATAAATTTAAAGATAAGCTACTAGGTTTTATGTTTAAAAAAAATATTGATTATGCCTTACGATTTAAATGTAAAGGAATACACACTTTTTTTATGAAAGAAAAAATAGATATTATTATTACTGATAAAAACAATAAGATATTATATATATATAATAATTTCAAAAAAAATAAAATTCTTGTAAAAAGAAATAGTTATTATATATATGAACTACCTAATAATTTTAATACATACAATGTTGGTGACACTATTAAAATTAGCACTTAATTTAGTGCTAATTTTTTTAAGATATTTTTTTAATAATTTTATTTTGATATTTAAATATTTTTTTCTCACAAATATAAGATAATTCACTAAATAAGGCTATATCAAGTAAACATAAACATCCTAAGAATAAAAACATAAATGGTTTTAACAAGACTAAATCAAATAAATTATGCAATCCTAATACACAAACAGTAAATGTTAAAACTAATATAATGTATAACCCAAGTCTTAATTTATTAAATGGATAACATAATTTAAATAATAATATAAAGCCAGTAAAAGCAACAAGTAAAACAGCCATAGTTGAAGTTTGAGCATCGCTAAATTTAAATAAACTAGATAATAACATAACTGCTAGAACATCAACGACAATTGTTATAGCACTTGGAATTGATCTTTTAATAACATTAATAAAGAAATTGCCTGTGACTTTTTTGTTATTTGGTTCCAAAGCAAGTAAAAAAGATGGAATTCCTATTGTAATAGAGCTCGTTAAGCTAAGCTGAATTGGTTGAAAAGGATAACTCATTGAAATAAATAAAAATGTAATTGCCAAAAGAGTTGAATAAGTGGTTTTAGTTAAAAATAAACATCCTGATCTTTCAACATTATTAATAGTTCTTCTCCCCTCTTTGACAATATCTGGAATAGATTCAAAATCAGAATCCAATAAAACTAATTGTGCCACATTTAATGTTGCCTCACTACCACAAGCTAAAGCAATACTACTATCAGATTCTTTTAAAGCTAAAACATCATTAACACCATCACCAACAAAAGCAACCGTATGATTATTAGCTTTAAGAGCTAAAACTATCTCTTTTTTCTGTTCTGGCAACACTCGACAGAATACGTTGTGTTTATTTACTATATCTATTAAATTATCCGTTTCTTTCACTTTTGATAAATCAATAGCTTTAGCATTAATATCAAGCATATTTAATATTGATATAGTACTATTTAAACTATCACCAGTAATTATTTTTACATCTACGCCTTCTTTTTTAAAATAATCTAAAGTAGCTTTTGCATTATTTCTAATTTTATCTTGAAAAACTAAAATACCTATTAATTTTAAATCTTTTGGTAATTCGTAATTATCAAAAATATTTTCTGAATGCATAAGAACTACTACTCGATAATCTTTATATTTTTTAAATAACTCATTTTTATTATTAGGACATAACATTTCTTTAGCTCCTAAAATAAATGAACCCTTATTTTTAAAAGCAACACCTGAATATTTACGAGATGATGAGAAAGGAATTTTTTTAACAGCAATAAGATTAGACTTATCATGATATTTATCATATATAGCTTTAATTGTTTTATTGTCATCTATTAATGTATTAGCAAATGATGATAAAATTTCCTTTAAATCATAGTGATTATCTAATTTTATTACATCTAATAATTCTATATCTCCCAAAGTTATAGTCCCAGTTTTATCTAAACATATTGTATCAACTCTAGCTAAAGATTCTGTACAATATAAATCATGTACTAAAACTTTTTTTCTCGCTAAACGCATCGCACTAACTAAAAAAACTGTACTAGTCAGTAATACTAAACCTTCTGGAATCATTGAAATTATAGCTGCTGCGGTACTAATAATAGCATCAGAAAAATTAGAATTCATATATTGCCTTATAAATAAAATTATTCCCAAAGGTATAATGACAAATGAAATTATTTTTATTATTTTATTTAAAGTATTTAAAATAACCGAATTAATATGTTTGATATATTTAGCCCCACTAGATATTTTAGAAGTATAATTATCAAGTCCAACATGTTCAATACTACATATGCAATCCCCAGAAACAATAAAGCTTCCCGAAAGAATCATATCCCCTCTTTTCTTCAAAATATGATTCGATTCACCAGTAATAAACGATTCATCTACTTCTACTTCCCCACTTTTAATAATTGAATCTGCCACTATTTGATTACCTGTTTTATATTTTACAATATCATCTAATACTAATTCATTAATCGAAATCATATATTCTTTGCCATTTCTTATAACTAATGCTTTTTTAGTAGCTACAATATTAATTTTATCAATAGTCCTTTTGGCATTAATTTCTTGAAAAATACTGATAATTGTATTACATAAAACTATGCCCATAAATAATAAATTTTTATAAGAATGGACAAAAAAGATTAAAAAAGCTATAATTAAATTTATTAAATTAAATAAAGTAAAAACATTTTTATAAATTATATTAGGGATACTAGAAGTTTTTATTTCTGTATCATAATTTACTAAATTTTCTTCATTTCTAATTTTAACTTGATCATCACTTAAACCTATATTAATATTAGGATTATACCTCATAATATCACCTTCAAAATTATATCACTTATAAAAAGTTATTACAATAAAATAAATTGGAAAATAAATCTAATTTAATTTGACAATTTTAGTAAAACGATACATACCATCAACATATTTAAATGTATATTTGAATTTTGATAAATATTTACTATAATCTTCTAATGTAAAATCTTTTACTAAATTAGTTGCGATAGGTGTATAAAGATTTTGAAAATTATATAAAGAGTTATTCTTTTTATCTAAAACTCCCATAATAGTTTCCAAATAAATAAAATCATCTTCTTTTGTTACTTTAATAATTTCTTCTTTTATTTCTTTGTTAGATAATTTAATACAACTATCATTGACTAATTTATATATCGAATTCTTAGAATCATACTTAAAATGTTTACAATCGTAATCAAAATCTGTGGCTTTATAATTATCAATAGTTCCAAACATTTTTTTATATGCTTCTTTGGCCTCGCTATCACTAAATTCATTCTTATTAATATTTTTATAAATTATATTAAGTTTAATAGCAGAATCTATTGACACTTCATCATATATATCTGTATACAAATAAAAAGCATTAATATTATCAACTGGTAAATTCACTTTTATATTTTTAAGAAGATATGTATAATCCTCTTCATTATTAGTTGGAATTATTTGATTTTGATAAGTTTTATCAATATTGTTATTTTTATTATTACTATTATCATTAATAGTAATAGAAAAATTGCCTTGTTTATACATATAATAAATTAAAAAAACAATTATTCCTGTTAAAACAATTATAATTATATCTCTACGTAATACCTTACCACGTTTTTTTCTAATTATTCTCTTATTATCATCTTTAATTTCTTTTTCTATATCCTTTTTTAAATCTTCTTTAACATCCTCTTTTACTAAAGTACTAATATCATTTTTAATATCATCAATTACTTCTTTAGTAATCTTCTCTTTAACTTTTGCTGTTAATTCTTTATTGATATTTTGAATTATTTCTTCTTTTTCTATATCAGCAGCACTCAATTCCTTTTTAGTATTATTTTTTTTAGTATTACTTAATTTTTTTGCCATACTATCACCACACCCATATTCTAACATATTTTTCATATTTGTGGTATATTTTTCAATACTTTTTGTAGAAAAGTTTATATATCCTCAATTTTTTTTCAAAATGCAACTCTAAAATCAATAAGGATTGCGTTTAACTAAGAAAATAATTTAATTGCATT
>CANPWK010000099.1 GCA_947584105.1 uncultured Bacilli bacterium | reverse complement strand
ATTAATCTTTACTAAAGCTTTTAAATAGATATTATAAAAATAAAAGGTAAAAATTTATTTAAAATAGTTCAAAAATATAAATTAAATTATACTATAATTATTTTTACTTATTATTAATATTTTTTATTTTAACTACTAACACCCTTAGGACATCTATTACCCCAAACATCAATTAACTGATTATTTTTATAAATTTTTAAAACTTCACAATTATTACTACACCCTTGACACTCCATTCCTTTTGTAATAAATTTAATATCATTAACATCAAAACTATATATTTTATTAGCTTTTTTCTTTTTCGCCATTATTGCAATACCTAATGCCCCCATTAGATGACTATTATCATCGACAATAACATCTTCATTTAATATTTCTTTAAAATATTTTAATACTCCTTTATTTTTACTTACACCTCCCTGGAAAATTATCGGCCCTTTAATTTTTTTA
The DNA here is from genome assembly GCA_947584105.1 of uncultured Bacilli bacterium. Lineage (GTDB taxonomy): Bacteria > Bacillota_I > Bacilli_A > RF39 > UBA660 > RUG12438. The sequence goes on along the minus strand of CANPWK010000099.1, from coordinate 3,600 downwards.
CCTTTACCTACATTATTTAAATAATTAATAACTATACTACGACAAAGACCTGCAATAATATCTTCTAATTTATATCCTGATTGAGCTTTATGTATTAAATCTGATTCAGCAAATACAGTACACCTTGCAGCTATTTTAACTGGATTGTTACTTTTTAAAGCCATATCTCCAAAATCATTAATATCAACTCCAATTCTTTTAGCTTGGCTAGATAAAAATGCTCCTGTTCCAGCTGCACAAAGAGTATTCATTGCATAATCTGTAATAATCCCATTATTAATTAAAATAATTTTAGAATCTTGTCCACCAATTTCTAAAATAGTTCTAACATTCGGATAAAGTGATAATGTCCCAATTGCATGAGCTGTTATTTCATTTTTTACAACATTAGCATCAAGCATAAGTCCAATTAATTTTCTAGCACTTCCTGTTGTTCCTACACCTCTTAAAATATAATTATTAGCAACGTTTTTTCTTAAACTATCAATTAACTTTTTTACAGCTCCAATTGGATTACCTTCTGTCCAAATATAATCTTTAGCAATAATATTGTTATTTTCATCAATAACTACACCCTTAGTAGAAATAGAACCAATATCTACACCTAAATAACAATTATTCATAATCTCTCCTCATTTCTAACATATCTATAAATGCCTCAATTCTAGTATTAACTCCCACTTTAGATGTATTAGTATCAAAACTAAAAAACATAATTGGAACATCATTTTCTTTTGCTATTTTATTAATTATTGGCATAGCTCCAATTTCAGGAGTACAAAAGCTTGATTTAATATGAATAATTCCATCATACTTCTTTTTACAAAAGTATTTTGTATGATAAATATTATCAACTGCATCTGCTCCCATTTTATAATTAATATTCTTAAGTTTTTTTAAATATTTTTTTACTTTTTTATGTTTTTTAAATAACAAATATGTAACATTAGTAAATCTTTTAATAGCAATCCCATAGCTTGCTAAAGTATATTCTATATCATAATTGGCACTATTTTCCATTAATGTATAAAGTTCCCCAATTAAACCAACCTTAATATAATTTTTAGGTTTATGTATTTTTATTTTCTTAAAAAGTCTTTTATACTTATGATATTTTCTTTTTAAATCAATAATACCTTTAGTTTTAGCAAAATCGTTAAGCATTTTATTTTTTAATTTTATAAATGAGCCTTTATCAACTTCAAATCCAATATTAAGTCTAATATAATCATCTATTAAATCCATATATTTAACCATTTTTACCGCAATGGTGCTATGATAAATTAATTTAGTGTATTTAATATGTGGATTTATTTCTTTTATAATATTGATAATTCTTTTCGCATCAGTTTTACCAGCTATAATTAAATTATAAAATTTAAAATTATAATCTAATTTTTTTAATATTTCTTCTTGTAAGGAAGCATAATATCCATATCTACACCCACCACCAAATTGAATTAAAATATCAGCCTTATTATTAAGACCATTAATTAATGTTCCAAGTGTATATTTAAAAGGAGCACAAACAAAATCAGGACTATACTTATTTCCTAATTCCATAGTTTCTAAATTAATTACTGGTTTTATTATTTTATCATTAGTTATATTTTGAAATAAATATATGATAGGAACACTATAATCGCCAATTTTAGGAAAAGATATTGTGTGCATTAAATCACCCAATTAAATTTATGAATTAAAAAAAATAATAGAACTTAATCTATTATTTCTCCAGTCATACTCCAAGTTTTTATATCTGTTATTTTTACATTGACAATTTTTCCCATATAACATTTAGGAGCCTTAATATTTACTAATTTCATAGTATCGGTATACCCCATCAAATATCCTTCTTTATTAGAATAATCTTCTATTAATACAGGAACTATTTTACCTAAATATTTTTGATTATTAATATTAGCATATTTATTGACAAGCTCATTTAATTGTTTTAACCTTTTATTTTTTTCCTCTAATGAAACATTATCCTCCATTTTAGCCGCTGGTGTTCCTTCTCTTTTAGAAAATATAAAGGTAAAAGCTGAATCAAATTTACAAGTCTTAACTACATCTAAAGTCTCATCAAAGTCTTGTTTTTCCTCTAACGGAAACCCAACTATAATATCCGTTGTAATTGCTACATTAGGAATTTTTTTCTTTAATTTATTAAACAAATCTATATATTGTTCTTTGGTATAACGCCTACCCATTAATTTCAATATACGATTAGATCCACTTTGTAATGGTAAATGAATATATGGCATAATATTATCATATTTACTAATAACATCAATCATATCATCATCAAAATCCCAAGGATGGCTAGTTACAAATCTGACTCTTTTAATACCAGTTTTAGCAACATTTTCTAGTAAATCACTCATTTTAGGCCCATTTAAATCCTTACCATAAGCATTAACATTTTGCCCTAACAGAGTAACTTCCAAATATCCATCACGGACTAAATCTTTTACTTCGTTTAATATATCATCCATATTCCTACTACGTTGTTTACCACGAGTATATGGAACTATACAATAAGTACAAAACTTATCACAACCATACATAATATTAACCCAAGCTTTATACTTAGAATCTCTTTTCACTGGTATATCTTCAATAATATCCCCTTCTATACTAAATACTTCAATCTCTTGCTTTGAATTATTTATAACATCATTTAAGATATTAGGTAAATTATGAATATTATGTGTCCCAAATACTATATCAATCCATTTATATTTATTTCTTATCTCTTCTATAACATTTTCTTCTTGCGCCATGCATCCACAAATTCCCGTAATAATTTCTGGCTTAATTTCTTTTAAATGTTTAACTCGTCCTAAAAAACCAAAAACTTTATTATGAGCATTTTCTCTAATAGCACAAGTATTAAGTAAAATTACATCTGCATCCTCTAAAACGACAGTTTCTTTAAAACTCATTTCTTCTAAGAGCGCTTTAATATTTTCGCTATCATGAACATTCATTTGGCAACCATATGTTTTAATATAATATTTTTTATTTAAGCCAATTTTTTTTAATTTATTATCCTTAATATATTTATAATTTCTAACCTTATTATTAGTTCTTTTTTTAGCTTCTATTAAACTAGGTATATTCATAAAATCACATCCCCATAGATAATATCATATTTAAAAATATTAATCAAGAAAATTATAAATTTTAACTTATTTTAACTTATATAATTTATATATAATTAAAATAAAAAAATCTTTTACGATTTTTTTATTTTAGATTAATCATTAAACCTTTGTAATATTTCCAAGCAAGTACTCTAAATGCTAATTTATTAATTAACTCTTCGCTTACTTTATTTTCCATAACTGCATTTTTAATTGAATTAAATGATGTTTTATAATCAGTAGTAATTATTAAATCATTGCCTGCTAAAACAGCTTTAACAGCGGCATCACTAATATCAGATAAAGCTCCCATAGCTAGATCATCACTGATAATAACTCCTGTAAAATTTAATTTATTTCTAAGAATATTATGAACAGCTACTGACAATGAAGCTGGATTTTTTGAATCGATACTAGTAACAATATTATGACTAACTAATACTGCCTCAGC
>CANPWK010000098.1 GCA_947584105.1 uncultured Bacilli bacterium | reverse complement strand
AGAAAAATTCTAGGGGTTTGTCTACACTCTGAATATGATCAAGTTTGATCATATTTTTTAAATGTTATATAACTGCTTTTTTAACATTTCTAAATTTTCATTAATTAATGTTAAATAATTAGCATTATTCCTTTGCTCATCAGTTAAGGTTGATAGAGTATTTAGCTTTAATAATTGAATATTAGTTCCTTGTATTAAATTATTAATTTCATCATTTTTATTTTCTGTATCTTTTAGATAAATATATTTTAAATTACCATTTTTAATTAAGTTTTTAACATTGATGAGATTTTTTTCATAATTTTCATTATCTTTATCTAAAGATATAACATTTATTCCATAATTGTTTAAAAATTGGAATATATCATCACTAATTACAATAGTATTATTTTTAGAATATCTTATAACTTGTCTATATTTAGCTTCTAAATTTGTTAAATCTACTTTTAAATTTTCATAATTTTCGTTAATTTCGTTAATTAAATATTTTGCACCAATATATTCTTGGAATCCTTTTTTTACATTGTTCGCAAGAGTTAATAAACGAGATGGATCAAGCCATAATTCTTCCATACCATTATCATTTTTTATATCAGATGAAACATCGATAATTTTTAAATTTTTATTTTCTTTTAACATTGGTTTAACATAGTTTTGCTCTTTAGATAGCCCGTTAAATATGAACATATCTGTATTACTGTATTCACTAAGTAAAACATCAGTTAATTCATAATTATTAATATCTGCTCCATTTGGATATATACTTTTAATGTTACTATGTTTACCATATAATCTGTCTACCACATATTCGATTGGATAAGCAGTTGTATATATATTAATGTTTTCCATCGATGAGTTATTTTGACAACCACAAATGGAAGTAAAAATAACAAACGCTACAAATATTTTTATAATTTTTTTCATTTTTAAACTCCTTTATTCTTTTTTTTGACAGGGTCATATCCATAACTACCTAGGGGATTACATCTTAAGATTCTTTTAAGAGATATGAATATTCCTTTAATGCTTCCATATTCATTAATTGCCTCTATTGCATAATTAGAACAAGTTGGAATATGTCTGCAATAGTTATGAAAATTACCTGGAATCTTTTGATAAATTCTAATAATTTTTATAAATATTCTTTTCATATATTTAATTATACTAAAAAAGGATAAAAAAGTAAAATAATAATTTATATTTTTTCTTAAATTATGATATAATATGGTAGGTGATTTAAATGCAAATATTAAAAAGATTAAATATACCTTATAAGAATTTGCAATATTATAACCAAGCATTTACTCATACTTCATATGCTAATGAGGCTAAGTGTGAAAGTTATGAGCGATTAGAATTCTTGGGTGATGCAATTTTAGAACTTATTATAAGTGAATATTTATATAAAAATACTGATTATGAAGAAGGTCGTATGACAAAACTTCGTAGTCATTATGTTTGTGAAAATGCTTTGTATGAATATTCAGTTAAATTAGGGTTAAATAAATATATAAAATTAGGTAAAGGGCAAGAAGAACAGGATGGAAAGCATTGCAAAGCAATAGTTGCCGATATATTTGAATCTTTTCTGGCAGCTATTTATCTAGATATTGGTTTAGAAGAAGTTAAAAAATTTATTTATAAATATGTTATTCCAATTATCGAAAGTAATGAACTAGATTTTTTTAATGATTATAAATCAAAGTTACAGGAATTAATTCAAACGGATAAAAAAAGTTTAGAATATGTTCTAGTTAAAGAAGAAGGACCAGCTCACAATAAGACTTTTGAAGTTATTGTAAAAATTAATGATATTATATATGGTAGAGGAATAGCTAAAAGTAAAAAAGCAGCAGAACAAATGGCGGCTAAGGATGCTTTAGCTAAAGCTAAATAGAAAGGATGATATAATGGGAAGATTTCCAAATATTGCAGCTAGTAAACAAAAAACAGGAGCTGCTCGTGGTAAATTATATTCAATGTATGCAAAAGAAATTTATCAAGTAGCTAAAAATGGTGGTGTTACTTTAGAGGGTAATTTAGCACTTAAAAGGTTAATAGAAAAAGCTAAAAAAGAACAAGTGCCTAGTGATATCATCAAAAGAGCTATAGATAAGGTTAATAGTGGAATTGATGAATCATATGAAAATACTAAATATGAATTATTTGGACCTGGTGGTTCAACACTTATTGTTGACTGCCTAACAGATAATGTAAATCGCACTATAAGTTCTATTAGAGCTGTACTTAATAAAGTTAAGGTTAAAATGGGTGGAGTAAATAGTGTGAGTTACATGTATGATAACTTATGTATTGTTGGCTTTAAAGGATTAACAGAAGAAGAAGTAATGGATACTTTAATTAATCATGATATAGATATTACTGATATTGAACATGAAAATGATTTAATTATTATTTATGGAAATCCTAGTGATTTACATAAAATAAAAGAGGCTATATTGAGTGTTAAGGAAGTAAATTTTGAGATTGATGAAATTGCTATGTTACCAAAAGATAAAGTAAAATTAGCAGGTGAAGATTTAGAATTATTTAATAAATTATTGACTATGTTAGATGAAGTTGAGGATGTATTTCATATTTATCATAACGTTGATTTAGATTAAATATTAATAACTTTTACAAAAAAAGTTATTTTTTTTATAAAAATTTATAAAATTAAAAGGATTTTATCTCTTTATATCGAAGTATATAAGTAGGAGGGATAAAATGAAGAAAATTTTATATATTTTAATTTTTATGATAGGGATAATTAAAGTTAATGCTTTTGATTTAACTGAAAATTTTTACTATGATACAAAAGTTCAAAATATGTATATTACAAAGGTAAAAGGGGATCTTAAGAAAAATGGTGCACCTTTCATGCTCCATAAAAGTAATGGTGATTTAGTATATTGTATTGAACCATTTTTATATTTAGATAGTAGTGATTACCAAGGATATTATGGTTTTAATGATTTATTTAATATTAGTGAGGAAACAATCAATAAAATGAATATCATAGCTCATTATGGTTATGGCTATGAAGGCCATACTGATTTAAAGTGGTATGGGATTACTCAATATTTAATTTGGGAGGCATTACCATTAGATGATATATATTTTACTGATTCATATAATGGAAATAAAATTATCGCATATCAAGATGAATTAAAAGAAATGCGCACTTTAATTGATAGTTACAATATTTTACCAAGTTTTAATGATGAATATAATGTTGAACAAGATACTACTTTAAGAATCACTGATTCAAATAATGTATTAAATAATTATGATATAATTGCCGATAATATGGATATTAAAAAGGAAGATAATAATTTAATTATAAATAATTTACAAGAAGGGACTTACAAAATAGAGTTTATTAAGAAAGATAATAGTAAGAATTATGAACTTTATTATAATAAAAAAGGTCAGGATGTGTTATTTCCTGGTAAAATTAATGATATTAAAAAGGTTATTACTATTAATGTAAAAAAAGGAAGATTAAATGTGACAAAGCATGATTATGAAACAGATAAGGCAAGAGGAAAGTTAACTTTTGAGAATGCTAAATACGGAATTTTTGATTTAGATGATAATTTAATTAAAGAATTGACTTTAAATAATTTAGCCTCATCAACAACAGAGTTAAAATTTGGAAAATATTATCTAAAAGAGTTAGAAGCTCCTATAGGATATTTGAAAAATGATCAAAAATATTATTTTGAAATTAATTTCGATAATTCTAATATTAATTTAGATGTATATGATAATATTATTTCTAAAAATGTCGTTATATATAAATTATATGGTAATAAAAAAAGTGCAATATATTCTTATGAAAAAGATGCTCTTTTTGAACTCTATGATGAAGATAATAATTTAATAGGAACTTATAAAACTGATGAAAATGGTATTATTAATCTGAATTTAGTTTATGGTAGGTATACTTTACATCAAGTTAGTACCAAAGAAGGATATGATAAAGTTGATGATTATATTATTGAAGTTAAGGATGACAAAGACGAAATAATTAAACTTTATGATTATGAAACTATTGTTGATGTTCCTAATACTTATAAAGATGATATAGATT
>CANPWK010000097.1 GCA_947584105.1 uncultured Bacilli bacterium | reverse complement strand
ATGTATTAATTGCTTTTGTTTCTATTAGTTTGATAGTATCTAGTATTATGATTGGTATAATTACATATATTTCAGTATTGGAAAGAAAAAAAGAAATTGGTATATTACGTGCAATAGGAGCGAGAAAGAAGGATATATCTAGAGTATTTAACGCAGAGACAATTATTGAAGGCTTGTCAGCTGGAGTACTTGGTATTTTAATTACTATACTTATATCAATTCCGATTAATTTATTAGTAAGTAATGCATTAGATATTAAGCAAATTATGAATTTACCAGCCTTAGGTTCTATCATATTAATATTAATTAGTGTATTTTTAACATTTATAGCGGGATTAGTTCCAGCTCGTATAGCAAGTAAAAAAGATTGTGTAGTTGCATTAAGGGAAGAATAATAATTCTTTTATAAAGATTTGACAAATTGCATTTAATTTTGTTAAAATCTTTTTTGTTGACAATAATATTTATGGTCTTTCATAAAATTGAAAGGAATGGGATTTATTAATGATAAAATTATTAAAAAGGTTAAATAAGAAACAACTATTATTTATACTTGTATGTGTTGCTTTTGTAACTATACAAGTTTGGTTAGATTTGAAATTGCCTGATTATATGACAAGCATTACTACTTTAGTTCAAACTAAAGGAAGTAGTATGAGTGATGTTTTAAAAGAAGGCGGCAAAATGTTGCTATGTGCTTTTGGTAGTTTAGCAACAGCTTTTATTACTGGTTATTTTGCTTCATATATTGCATCATCATTTGGCAGGGATTTAAGGAAGGATATATTCAGAAAAGTACAATCTTTCGGAATGGAAGAAATGAAGAAATTTTCTACTAATAGTCTTATTACTAGAACAACTAATGATGTTACTCAAATTCAAATGTTGATTGCAATAGGTTTGCAAGTTATTATTAAGGCTCCTATAATGGCAGTATGGGCAATATGTAAAATAGCTGGCAAAAATTATCAATGGAGTATTGCCACTGCTATTGTAGTAGCAATACTATTAATAATGATCATTATATTAGTTTTAATTGCTTTACCAAAGTTTCGAAAAATTCAATCGTTAACTGATAATATGAATAGAGTTACAAGGGAAAATTTAAAGGGTATTAGAGTAGTTAGAGCTTATAATGCAGAAGATTATCAAGAATATAAGTTTAAAAATGCTAATGCGGAGTTAACAAACACTAATATGTTTACTCAACGACTTATGAGTATTATGATGCCAGTTATGTCTTTAGCTAGTAGTGGTTTAACTTTATCTATTTATATTATTGGAGCTTATTTGATTGAAGCTGCTAATATAACTGCTAAACTAGGAATTTTTAGTAATATGGTTGTATTTACTTCATATGCAATGCAAGTAATTTTATCTTTTATGCTTTTAGTTATGATATTTATTATATATCCAAGAAGTGCAGTATCTGCTAAAAGAATTTTGGAAGTTCTAAATACAAAATTATCTATTAAAAATGGTAATTTAAAAAATGGAACGAAAAAGACAGAGAATGTTATAGAATTTAAGGATGTATCATTTAAATATCCAGATGCAGAAAGTTATATGTTGAAGAATATATCATTTACTGTAAAAAAAGGTCAGACTGTAGCTTTTGTAGGATCAACAGGAAGTGGAAAGTCAACTTTATTGAATTTAATTCCTAGATTTTATGATGTATCTAGTGGTGAGGTATTAGTAAATGGTATTAATGTAAAACAATATGATTTAAATAGTTTATACAATATTTTAGGATATATTCCACAAAAAGCTATTATGTTTTCTGGTACAGTAAAAAGCAATGTATCATATGGTAAAAAGAAAGTTAGTGCTAATAAATTAAAAGAAGCATTAGATATTGCTCAAGCATCAGAATTCGTAAATAAAATGGAAAAGAAATATGATAGTGATATAGCTCAAGGAGGAACAAATATTTCTGGTGGTCAAAGACAACGTTTAGCAATCGCTAGAGCTATAGCTAAAGATCCTGAAATATATTTATTTGATGATTCTTTCAGTGCTTTAGATTATAAGACTGATTCTGTTTTAAGAAGAGAATTAAAAAAATATACAAAAGGTGCTACTACCTTAATAGTTGCACAAAGAATAGGAACAATTATGCATTCAGATTTGATAATTGTATTAGATGAGGGTAAGATAGTTGGTATGGGTTCACATAAAGATTTGTTAGAACAATGTGATGTTTATAAAGAAATTGCCTTATCTCAATTAAGTGAGGAGGAATTGAATAATGAAAGAAAAAAATAAAGATATTCCAAATCGTCGAGGTCCAATGATGAAAAAAGAGCATGCTAAAAATTTTAAAGAGGCTATGAATAACTTATTATTGCATTTATCACCTTTTAAAAAACAAATATTAGTAGCTGTTTTGTTGGCATTTTTTAGTTCTATTTTAACAATTATAGGTCCTAATAAGATAAAAGACATAACAAATACTATCGCCTCAGGCATGATAACTGGAAGTTTAGATTTATCTAAAATAGGAGCAATTGCTATATTTTTAGGAATAGTTTATTCTTTAAGTTCTATATTTAATTTTATTCAGAGTTATATTATGGCAACTGTTTCTAACAAATTTTCCTTTCTATTAAGGAGAAAAATCTCTGATAAGATAAATAAGTTGCCTTTAAAATATTTTGATAATCATAGTTATGGTGATATCTTATCAAGAGTTACTAATGATGTTGATAGTATAGGTTTTACTATGAACCAAAGTGTTGCCTCATTAGTTAGTGCCATTGCATTATTTATTGGATGTATTGTTATGATGTTTGTTACTAACTGGATTTTAGCAATCACAGCTGTTTTATCAACTTTAATAGGATTTCTATTTATGACTTTAGTATTATCTAGGTCACAAAAATATTTTAAAATGCTTCAGTCTTCACTAGGAAAAATTCAAGGACATATTGAAGAAATTTATTCTGGTCATAATGTTGTAAAGGTATATAATGCAATAGATGATGCCAACAATAAGTTTGATGATATAAATGAACAGTTATTTCAAAGTGTTCGTAAAAGTCAATTCTTATCTGGGCTAATGCAACCTATGATGGCTTTTATCGGTAATTTTGGTTATGTTGCTGTATGTGTGGTTGGAGCCTTACTTACTATGAATAACACAATTAGTTTTGGCGTTATAGTAGCATTTATGATATATGTTAGATTATTTAGTCAACCTCTAACTCAGATAGCACAATCTATGACAAATTTACAAACATGTGCTGCTGCATCTGAAAGAGTATTTGAATTCTTAAATGAGGAAGAAATGGTAGATGAGAGCTCTTATACAAAAAAACTAGATGTATCCAAAGTAGATGGTAATATTACTTTTGATCATGTTAGATTTGGTTATGATGAAAAGATTATAATTAAAGATTTCAATGCTGATATAAAGGCTGGTATGAAAGTAGCAATTGTTGGACCTACTGGTGCTGGAAAAACAACGATGGTAAATCTTTTAATGAAATTTTATGATATCAAAGATGGAGACATTAAAATAGATGGAGTTTCTACTAAACAATTAACTAGAGAAAATATTCATGATTTATTTATTATGGTATTACAAGACACTTGGTTATTTGAGGGAACAATTAAAGAAAATATAGTTTATAATAAGCCTAATATAGCTTTGGAAGAAGTAAAAAATGCTTGTAAAACTGTAGGACTTGATCATTTTATTAAGACTTTACCTGATGGATATAATACTAAATTAGGTGATGTTGAAAGTTTGTCAGCTGGGGAAAAGCAATTATTAACAATAGCCCGTGGTATGATAAAAGATGCTCCTTTCTTAATTTTAGATGAAGCAACATCTAGCGTTGATACTAGAACTGAGGCTTTAGTTACAAGCGCTATGGATAAATTAACGGAAGGAAGAACATCATTTATTATTGCTCATAGATTATCAACTATAAAAAATGCTGATTTAATATTAGTTTTGAAGGATGGAAATATAGTTGAACAAGGAAATCATGATCAATTAATAGCACAAAAAGGTTTTTATGCCGATTTATATAATTCTCAATTTCAAAAATAGATAAATGTAAAATAGCAATTACAATTAATAATTATGTCGAAATGTAACGAAAAA
>CANPWK010000096.1 GCA_947584105.1 uncultured Bacilli bacterium | reverse complement strand
AATCTTTACTAAAGATATCAACAAAAATATTAACTAACTATAAAATAAAAAAACTGTAAAAATATTATTTTTTACAGTTACTTATCTAAAACTACAAACGATGTAGCTATATATCTAGTTTGATGTGTTCCTGTTGAATCAATTGGATCATTGATGGCACAATATTTATTTGTAAAATAATCATGACACGTAGCATTAAATTTAGATTTTGCAATTTCCTTTGGTAAAGCCATTACGCTTGATGTTCCACCATCTAAATTAGCAGCATTAACAGCTCCATATCTTTCCATAATTTCTGTTAAATCACCCATAGTTGCTCCTCTAGTTCTACTAGCATTACTATCAACAACTAAGAATAATACAACTCCATCACTTCTTTGACCAATAGCAGTTCTAGCGCCAAGGCCCCAACCACCATTACCTCTAATTTCTGATGAAACACCATTTACTATCAAAAATGGTCCCCATGATACAGCATTAATTATCCCGTTATTTAAGGCTGTATTACCGTTATTATTTTTCAAAAGCATTAATGTTCCTTCTTTATTAAATCCAATAATTCCACCACTAGTAGTAGCATTACCATATTCGTTATTAGTAATTAGTTTCCCTCTAGATATAGTTACTCCAGTTGGTGTTCCACCCCAGCTACTACCACCTGGATCCATAAATCCACCACCATTAATAGCTAATAAAGCATTATTTCTCTCAGCCATCTTAGTAACATATTCTCCCATACGCCCTAAACTACTAGTAACCTCAACAATTATACTAGTAGGGTCATATATAGCCGCCAAATATGCTGGCATACCAGCTACTTCTAATTGTACTATCTTATACTTTTCGCCTTCTTCATGTTCTAAAATTTGTCTTTCATATTCATTTTTATAATGTACTGTTGTTTTTTTCTTAATTAAACTAGCATCCGTTGAATCACCACTTTCAACAATAAAGTTTTGACTCATAATTTTTTCTATTTCTTTTTCACTATAAAACCATTTACAATATTTTTGATGATTCATAGTTGGCATAGCAGTTGTTATTAGCCATTCCTTAAATTCTGGAAGTGGCCCATATAGTGTAAATATCATACCTATTATAAAAGATGCATAATAAGTTAAAAATAAATATAATAAAAGTTTTCTTGTATTAGTTTTAAACTTCTTATTCATAAATAAACGTAACATAAAGATTATAAACAAAACTAAAATAATTATTCCAATTATAATTACAAATATTTTTTTGTTTTCAATAACTATATCTAAAAATTTCCAAAAATGTAACAGATTTAATGCTATAATCAACGCTACATTTAAAATAGCAACTATTATTATAGTAATTGTCAACTTAACATTAAATTTGGAATTAGATTTTGATAAATCACGATGAGTTATCTTTAAAATAATAGAAATTACTAATAAAATAAAACTAACAATACTAAGAACTAAACTAATAATATTAAATGGTTTTTTTATTAATAATAAAGAATGGGTAGATATAATAAAGAAAAAACCAAATAGTAAAAAGAAAATTAAAGTAATAGTAAATAATAAATTATCCTTTTTATATGGTTCATATTTTGTAGTTGTAGATCTCTTTTGTGTAACTTCATCAGATAGATTATTATTTTTCTCTGTTCTACTAGATACTGGTTTCATATCAACTAATGTTTTTTCAAAGCCATCATCAAATCTTACTTTTTTCTTTTCACTCAATATTTCATCCATCCTATAAATTGGATTATCCTTATTTATAGTATCTTTAGTCTTTTGTTTTTCTTCTAAATATTCACGCATTTTTTTAATTTTGTCATCATAATTGTCATTCATAAAATACCTCTTTAACATTATAACAAATATTTTATATATTTTTAACCCAAAAAAGAAACTTTTAAATTTTTTATGTAAACAAAAAGTAAAGACAATTGCAAATAATTATTCTTTACTTTTTTCATCCAATAACTTTTTATATTCATCTTCTAAAATATAAATTTCTTTACTGCTCATAAATAATATAACAGCATTATCATATTCTAATAATTTATTTGCCATTCCTTTTTCTATATATTCACCATTATTTAACTTATCAATAATAGTATAAGGAGTTATATTAGGATAATCATTAGGATCTTCTCGATCATAATTAATATCCATAACGTAAGCTTTATCAGCTAAATTAAGACTATTAGCAAACGCATCACTAAACTCTTCTACTCTAGAAAAAGTATGAGGTTTAAAAACAGCAATAATTTTCTTATCAGGATACTTTTGGCGAGCGGCTTTAATAGTAACTTTAACTTCAGCTGGATGATGAGCATAATCATCTATAATTACATTATTACCAATAACAGTTTCTTTAAATCTTCTTAATGCTCCTTTAAATGTTTTTAAAGCTTGCGCAACTTCTTTAGCATCCATTCTTTCATAATGACAAACTGCTATAACTGCTAAAGCATTAAGTAACATATGTTTTCCAAATAATGGTAAATCAAAGTGTCCATAATATTCATCTTCAATAAATACATCAAAAGTAGTTCCCTCATTACTATAAACAACATTTCTAGCTTGAATATCATTATCCAAATCTAAACCATAATAATATATTGATGGATTAATATCTAAAGAATGAGTATATTGATCATCACCACAAGCAATAACCATTTTCTTAGCTTTATTAGCAAATTCAGTATAAGCACTAATCATATCATCAATATCTTTATAATAATCAGTATGATCTAAATCAATATTAGTTATGATAACATATTCTGGATCATATGCTAAAAAATGACGGCGATACTCACAAGCTTCTAAAATAAATTTTTTTGTTTCCTTTGTTCCATGACCTCTACCATCACCTATTAAATAATTGCAATTAGATAAAGACATATAAATATGACTTAACATTGATGTGGTAGTAGTCTTCCCATGACAACCAGATATACAAATTGTATCAAATGTTTTAGTAAGTTTACCAAGCATTTCTTGATATTCATAAATTTTTAAATTCATATTAGTAGCCTTAATAAGTTCTTTATGTTTATCTAATTTTAAAGCTGGCGAATATACAACGATAGTATTATCATCTAATTCATCATTTTCCTCTGTATAAATTTTAATGCCACGACTAATTAATTTATCCTCTGTAAATCGGTGTTCTTTAGCATCATCGTAACCAACAACTTTAAATCCTAAATCATCTAATAAAAGTGCTAAAGCACTCATACCAGTCCCTTTTATTCCTGCTAAATAATATTTCATATTCTCTCCCCTAACCTAAAAAATTCACTAAATAAGGCCCCAAAATAAGTAATAATATAAGTGGTACTATAAATATTACAGAAACAATACTTACTTTATTAGGTATTTTATTTATCTGACCTTTAATATCTAACATTTGTTTATCACGTAAATAAGAAACTTGATTATTCATAGTTTCGATAATACTATTTCCAAAATAGTTTGTTTGCATAATATTCAATATAATATTATTTATATTTTCACTTGGAATACGTTTTTGCATATCTCCTAAAGCTTCAATTAATGTTTTTCCAACTGCAACTTCTTTTAAACTTTTTTTAAATTCTTGTGATAATTCACTATCTATATTTTCACAAGTCATCTCTATACTATTCTGTAAATTTTTACCTGACTCTAATGTTAATGTTAACACTTCAAAGAAATATAAAGCTTCTCTATCTAATTTCTCTTCGCGTTTTTTTAACTTATTTACAATAAAAATTTGATAATACAAATAATAATATATAATTAATATAAATGGTATTATAATATATGATAAATTAGTAAAGAAAATTAGAAAAAGTGCTAAAAGTATTGTTGTCAAGACTCTAGTATTGGTAAAACTTAAAGCATCCATTTTACTATTTCCTAACATATTAATTTTCTTTTGGATGTGTTCTATATCTTTTTTTAAATATATTTTACTCATTATATTTCGCATAATATCACACCCTTACCTTCATTATTTTTCTTACCACAAAAATATAACTGATATACAATATAATTATAAGACCAATTATAACAAATCCTAATGCACTTTGAAATAATGGATCAAAATAATCTTTGTTAATTAAAGTAATTAACAATATAAATAGTATAGGCATAACCGTTAAAACATACATAATCAG
>CANPWK010000095.1 GCA_947584105.1 uncultured Bacilli bacterium | reverse complement strand
TGCTACTAGTTTTTCCATAACTGCCAGTAATTCCAATAACCGATAAATCCATACTTTTAAGTTTTTTTTGAGCAAGATGTTTATAATAGAGATATACACATTTTTCAACCGGGATATTTATTTTATTGACCAGCCATAAAACAAAATAATTTAAATATGTTATAAAGCTTAAAAGTAAATAATATATTACTACATTATGGTTATCAAAATTAAACAAAATAATAGCAAATAAAAGTAAATAAAGAATACTGATAGTTATAAATATTCTCTTTACTCTAGAAGTTATTTTCAAGGGTTTCTTTATTTGTTCTTTTATATTTTTATAAAAAATAATAACAATTATAACTAATATAAAAAACAAAACATTATTCACTAAACTATTAAATAATAAACCAACTATTATTAAAAATAAAATTAAATCAAAATTCACAAACACTTTTTTTAAATTATTTTTAATCCATAATAAATATCTATTTGATTCATCATAATAATTCTGTTGTAACATATGTATAGACTTTTTACTTTTAATATATATTAAATATATTAAAGGTAGTAAAGACAATATAAAATATGGCATAGTGCACCTAACTTTCTAAAAATACTCTAATTACTTTCATAACTTGAGGTAACATTTCCAAATATGCATAATGAGTACATCCCTCATAAATAATTAAACCAGCATCTTTAATTAAAGACTCTAATTCTTTAGCATCCTCAACTGGAACAGCTTCATCATTTGTTCCCCAAAATATTAAACTTGGGCATTTTATTTTTTTTACATCTTCTCTAATATCTAAATTAACAGTTTCAACTAATATCTTACGCATCATTTCACTGGCATTTTTATAATCTGTAGAGCCAATATGTTTTTTAGCAAACCCTTCAAGTTTATTTACCACAGGAACTTTTTTGGCAAATTTTAATATTTTGGTTTTCATTGATAATTTTTCGACTCCCTTTTTAAAAGGGCTTGCAAATAAATTTACCTTATATTTACTGGCATAAGCAAGAGAAATTTTTCCACCAAATGAATGACCAATTAAAATTGGATTATCTATTTTTAAACTATCTAATAACTTTTTTATACATTCTACATAATCATAAACAGTCCAAACAGTCTTAGGTTCTGTAGAATTACCATAACCAGGTAAATCAATAATAATTTTATGCCCATTTAATTTATCTCCAACAGGTTTCATCATTTCAATATTCTGACCCCATCCATGGAGTAAAACTATATCTTCCCCTTCTCCATATTCTATATAATTTATATCAACATCATTAATATGTTTTATCATCTTATCACCATCACTATATATAATAATATCATATATCAAATAAAAAAAAAAGCAGTTTATACTTATTTTATAATATTAAATGTCAAGGAATTTATTGCTTTAACCAGTATAAAACACAAACTAAATATTTTTTTACACTAAATTTACATTAAAATATTTAACATTCATATTTTATTATGATAATAAATAAAATAATTATACTAAATACAAATAATAAATAATTAACTAACATATTATCTATTAGTATAGGTAATAATAATGTAATAGTGGTATTTATTGCTATATGAAAAATAATTGGCGCTTTTAGTGTTTTATATTTATCATATAAATAAATTAATATGAAAGATAGAAAAAAGGTATATATCATAGTTATAAAATTTGGAAAATGCATAATGGCAAACATTATACTAGTAATAATACTAGTTTTTTTATAATTATTAAATGTTAATAACTTGTTATAAATAATACCTCTAAATAATAATTCTTCTAATATTGGTCCCATTAAACCTGTTGTTAGAATTAAAATATAAATGGGAACACTACTTACATAATAATTATCTGTAATGTGTATAACATCGTTGATATTTAATATTAAAGTATTATAAAAAATGGAAATAAAGATACCTGTGATTGCTATAAAAAATATAGTTTTTATAGATATTTTATTTTTTAATTTACCATTAGTCTTTTTATATTTCCTAATAAAAATTAAACCAAATATTATAAATGTAATTAAAGTTATTAAAAAGGCATTAGAATTTAAAAAGTTATCTAATTCTGTTTTATATTTTATAGTATTTATAATTTCCATATCATTAAAGCCTGGAAATATGTTTCTATATTTTACTATATTTTGACTGTTATAAAATGATATAAATAAATAATTAATAAAAAATTGGCCAATAACAAACATTATTGGCCAGGACACAACTTTAATTAATTTTATAAAATATTTCATTATTTATTATCTTTCATCATTTCTTTAACAGTCGTAGATAAAGTGGCAATATTTTGTAAATCAGATGGGACAATAATCTTAGTAGCATTTCCATTAGCAACCATGGCCAAAGTATCCAAACTCTTTAATGCAACCACTTTTTCATCTGCACTAGCCTCTTTAATTAATTTAATACCATTTGCTTCTGCTTCTTTGATTTTTAAAATTGCGGAAGCTTCACCTTCTGCTTTTTTTATTTGTGATTCTTTTTCTGCTTCGGCACGTAAAATTGCACTTTCTTTCTCACCTTCAGCAATTAAAATACTACTTCTCTTCTCACCCTCTGCTTTTAATATTGCTTCTCTTCTTTCACGTTCAGCTCGCATTTGTTTTTCCATAGCTTCCTGAATCTCTCTTGGAGGTAAAATATTTTTTAATTCCACTCTATTTACTTTAATTCCCCAAGAATCAGTAGCCTCATCTAATATAGCACGCATCTTAGAATTGATAACATCACGACTAGTTAAGGTTTGATCTAATTCTAACTCTCCAATAATGTTACGAAGAGTTGTTGCAGTTAAATTTTCAATTGCTGAAATTGGATGATCTACACCATAAGTATAAAGTTTTGAATCAGTAATTTGAAAATAAACAACAGTATCTATTTGCATTGTTACATTATCTTTAGTAATAACTGGTTGCGGTTCAAAATCTTTAACAATTTCTTTAAGAGACACTTGACTCGCTATGCGATCAATAAAAGGTATTTTTACATGTAAGCCATTATTCCAAGTAGTATAATAAGAACCTAATCTTTCTATAACATATGCCTTTGCTTGTGGTACTATTCTAATATTAGGTATAATTAAAATTGCAACAATTATTAATAATATGATTAATATAGACATTTAATCACTCTCCTTTACTTTTAATTTAACTCCATCAATACTTAATACTTCAACGATAGAATCTTTTTTTATTTTTTTATCACTAATAGCAGTCCAAAGCTTCCCATCAACCTTTACTTCACCAGGATTTAATTTAGTTATATCTTCGGTAACAATTCCCTGCATACCAATTACCCTATCTAAATTTGTTTTTTCACCTTTTATTTTAAGTTTTTTTACTAAATATGAACGAGTTGTAATTAACAATATTATTCCTCCAATTACAAAAACTCCAAATTGTATTTCAAAAGAATCTATAAAAAATGACAAACTTAAAGATATCAATCCACTTACAACAAACCAGATTGTAGTTAAATTTACTGTTATTACTTCTATAAATGTTAAAAATAATATAATAACTAGCCAAATCCAAAACATATAATACCTCCCATTACATTATACTAAAATATTTTGTCGAATACTAGTTTTTATGAAAAAAAAGTTTACTTAATTGAATATGTAAACTTTTTTATTTCTATTAATTGTAAACAACATTTTTTATTATTCAAACTCATCATGAGGTACTACAAGAAAATTTGGATTAATAACAACATCAAATCCATCTTCATCTATATCATTTAAGAAAAAAAACAAATAACTTTTTTCTTTTTCTAAAACAGAAAAATATGTTGGCCTAATATTTTTGAGTACAATATCTATTGCTTCTTTTTCTTTATTTTCATAATCTTTTATTACACTCATATGTTCTTTACGCTCTTGGCTTAAGAGAGGATAATCATCAGAGAAATCTACATAGTAATCTTTTAACAATTTAAAATAATTTTTTTCTACATATTCTTTAATTTTAGTTTCAATTTGTTCAGTAACAGTAATAAAGTGCTTATAAAGATTCATACAATCATCATCAACTACATTTCCTTCTATAATTACACTTATAGTATAAGTTTTATTAAATAATTTAATTTTACACGTTTTAGGTATATTGCATTTATTTTTATTTTTGCGAAAGAACATTTTATCACCACCTATATTAGAATATTATCAAATAAAATTGAAAAATACAAGGATTTTAGAATCTTTTATCGAATTATATATATGAGGTGAGATAATGAAGAAATTCTTTAAAGCAAAAAATGA
>CANPWK010000094.1 GCA_947584105.1 uncultured Bacilli bacterium | reverse complement strand
ATAGCATTTTCATTATAAGCAAATACATCTACTAAAATATATTCACAACCTAATGATTTAAAATAATCTTCCATTTTAGAGATAAGCATATTTCCTATACCTTTACTTCTTACATTTTTAGCCTTTTCATATAATTCTTCCCAAACAGTGTTTTCACTATATAAATATTCTATATGAATAGCGTATACACCATTTTTATTAATAGCTTCTTGATATCCATCTAATTTACTTACATTTATAATTGCTTCTTCTTTATCATTAGTAGATGATGTCGTATATCTTGTTCCTTCTAGAGTAAATAATTCTTCTAAAGAATTATAATGATTTACTTCTTTAACTTTGACATAAAATACACCTAAATCATTACTAGTAAATTCTATAATATCATTTTGTTTTAACTTGCTATAATCATGCTCACTATTTTCTTTATTTGCTCTTATTTCTACTCTTTTTGTATTATTTTTGATAGCTAGAGCTGCTCTATCATTAATATTTAATTTCATTATCATTTTAATATCCTCCTTACAAAAAAATTCTGCATAATGCAGAATTAATTTTATAATCTAAAAGAATATTCCTAAAAGTTTAACAAATTAGGAGTAGTGATTAATTCTGCATTATTAATAATTTGTAAATTTTTCATCTTAATCACACTCCTTTCTTTGAATAATTTACAATTATAATATATCATACTTTAATCATTTTGTAAATTACATTTACTTTTTTCCTTTAACGATTAAAATTATTTGAAAATATATTTTAAGTAAAATTGTAAAAAAATCATTTTTATTTTTTAGGAAAAACTAATTAATATTCCTAAAAAATGTAAATTTGTTATATTTATGTTACTTTTCTAATTATTATTTTGATATTTTAATTTTAAAAGTAACATTTTATATTTCTACAAAACAATTATACATAAATTCAACATCATACTTTTTCGTATATTTACTAGTTATTCCCCTAGTAACTATAAGGGTATCATTTATTAGACAGTAAGGTGAATTGGTGTTACACTGACTCCTTGCCCAAAAGCAGTAGTAGCTAACTCTAAATCGCCAATTTTATCTTCATTAAACAAAATTCCTTTGCTTTCACCTACTATATCAATACCAGTTTTTTTACCAAATCCAAATTTTTTAATATATTTAAATAAAGTTTGTTTACCAAGTTTAAGCCCTAAATTAACAAAACCTGGGTTCCTTGGTTGTTAGCAAGAGATACTTTTGTCTTAAAAAATTATTGTCAAAAGACAGTCTTATATTGTAATCTCTATTAGTTGTTTTATTCATAGAATTTCTTGTTCCAACTTTAGAATTATCATTCATATTTATTTCAAATTCTTCATAACTTTTCTTAAAGTTAAATACCATTTGTAATTTCAAGTGTTTTCTGTCATTATTTATTTTACTAACAAACACTTTATCTATAAATAAATTAAAATATTTTCCTATATTGTTTTTAATATCTAATTTTGGATTTAATTCATTTCTTATTTGAGATATAATTTTTTCATAATATGAAGATGGTTCCATATTACTTTCTATTTGTATTAATTCTTTATTTAGTGATGAAATATCATTATTAATTTTATTATTTTTTTCCATAAATTCTTCATCACTTATCATTTTTTTTAAATACATATCCAATAATCTTTCTTTTATAGTTTGTTGTTCAGCAATTTTTTCTTTTAATGATTGAGTATCATAAATACTATTACTTTCTTTTATTAAATTCATATAATCTTTTGTAATCTTTTCTAATATTTCTTCTTTATTATCCATTAATTTTTCCAGTATTGAAGTAAATATTGCATCAAGATGTTTTTCAAATAATCTTGGAGTTGCACATCCTTTAATACCATGTCTTAAATATTCATTACATTGCCATACAGGATTATCTTTTCTTTTTCCACTTGCTGACCTGATAAAAGTAGTGTTATGTTCCATACAGAATATTTTTGAAGTATAATTTCTATTTTCTAAATAAAACTCTTTGTTTAAAACATTTTTATTCCAGTTTTTTGTTCTTTCGTTATGTACTTCATTTGCTTTATTCCATAATTCTTCCGATACAATCGCTGGTATTGAACCACTTAAATCTTTATACATTATCCATTCTTCTTTTGGTTTAGCAACTTTTTTATGAGTTTTATAATCCTCTACTTCACTCATATTTGCAGTATACCAACCTTTATATCTTGGATTTATTATCATTTTCTTTAATGTTGTATCACTAAATACTTTGCCCTTTCTAGTGTAATGACCATCTTTCGCCAATATTTCACCAATTTTTTTTAATCCATATTCTCCAGAAGAATATAAGGCAAATAACTTTCTTACAGCAGGAGCTTCTGATTCATTAATTGTTAATTTACAATCTTTTTTTATAAATCCATAAATTCCTCCTCCTCCAACTTTGCCATCTTTTATACTCCTTCTTATACCAAATTTAACCCTCTCTGATAATTTTCTTACTTCATCTTGAGCCATACTTGCCATTAAAGTTAGTCTAAATTCACTATCAGGGTTAATTGTATTAATATTATCTGATACAAAGAATACTATTACACCATAATTTAAAAGTAATTGTGTGTATTTAATACTATCAATAGTATTACGAGCAAATCTGGATATTTCTTTTGTAACAATCATGTCAAATTTGCCTAATCTTGCATCTTCAATCATTTTTAAAAAGTCATCTCTTTTAAAAACTTGTGTTCCTGATATTCCTTCATCGACATAACTACCAACATGATTCCATTTTTTTACACCAGAAATCATATCATTAAAATAATTAGCTTGATTGATTAATGAATTTAATTGCTCTTCTTTATCAGTAGATACACGATCATAATTTACAACTCTTAAATTTAAATCATAAATACTTTTACCAAGTGCTAAAATTTGTCTTGTTTTGATAATATCCATACAATTCACTCCTAATTATTTTTTATATTCTAAAATAAGTTTATTCATTTTTTTGGTTAATAATTTTTGCATTTTATTATATATATCAAAAGATATAATTTTACTTTCCAACAAGTCTTTATTAAAAGACATCCTTAATTTTAAAATGAGATACTCTTTAGGTAATTCTTTTGTATTTGTATAAATGTGACTTTCATCAACAAATTTCAAAATATCCCTCCTCTCATTAAGATATTAAGTTCAATAATAAAAAAGAACTTAAATACTGAGTTCCAACAAAATTTGATATTTGTTAAAAAAAGAAATCTTTTCTTAACGAGAAAGAGCTTCCTATAATCATTATTTAAAAATATTAAGTTTTTAAATAAATAAGTTACCAATATAATATTGATGTATTAGAACAAATAAAATATTTTGGAATATAAACTAAACATCATTTAGAATGCTCACCTGTATAATACTTGAAAAAAGAAACAATGATATGATATACTATATACGTAATGATATAGATAATTTGCTTAGTTTTGAATATAATAATAATTTTTATTATATCAAGAATATACAATATGATATTATTGAATAGTGGATAGTAATAACACTAGTCATATTGTAAAATTTATAAACACTATCATTATGATATAAAAAGTTAATCTTTTTTATCTAAATAGTAGATATTATAATTCTATAAATTCCCTTAGAATCAGAAATTTTTTAGTAATGAATTTAGTTGTTTTATGAGATTATATTTTAATTTATCTTTTTTTAAAGATGATAATATAAAATAAATTATAAGCTCCTTTACTAATATGATTGGAGAGATTGTATGAGTTTAAAAATAAGAAGAATATTGGCAAATTGTGTTGATTACTATATAATAGTATTACTTATTGTTATATTAAGTCTTATTATAGATCATAGTTTATTTATTGATTGTATAATTATTATTTGTGGTGTTTTATTTAAAGATTTAATGTTTAGAAATCAAAGTATTGGGAAAAAATTATTTAAATTAAAAATAAGCACAATTAATGGTAATACTCCTAACCAATTGATTTTAATTTTAAGAAATTTAACTGTTATTATATGGCCTATAGAAATTATATTAATTTTTATTTATAATAGGAGAATTATGGATTCAATTTTAAAAACTCAAGTAGTTGAGTCATAAATATTATATATAAAAGGTATCTAGAAAAATTAGATACCTTTTATTACATTCACTTATATAAGCATCTGATAGTTCGTAAGTATCTCTTGCTATCACACGAGGTTACAAGAATTTTCTACTACTTCTAAATAAGTTTGTTCTCCATGACCACCATGTTTCCAGCAATGTAAATTAGCACCTTCTACTGTAATTGAACCACTATCA
>CANPWK010000093.1 GCA_947584105.1 uncultured Bacilli bacterium | reverse complement strand
TCTGTTTCATTTACTTCTGTTTCTAGATCTAATTGTCCACACTTTAATGTTGGTATTTGGATAGTATTATAATCTATTGATCCATTTTGAAATATTCTATGTCCTGATCCATACACTGTTGGTTTCTTATCATACCCTTCTTGCGTATAACTATTTCCATGTGTTCCACTTTCTGGTTTTGTTCGATCATTACAGAAACCAGCGTTTGGATCTATATAATCTTGATATTTTTCAGCTTTCCATCCTGTTCCAGTATACCATTCTTTTAACTTTGTTGCTACATTACTTGCTGTTGTATTGGAATGTGTTGCATTAAAATCTGTTCCCCCTGTACTTCCTGTATAAAATCCTACATACGTATTATCATCATATGCTTTGTTTAAAGAATATGATTGACCAGTCGAAACTAAAGTTTGAGGCCCAGTTGGATCTGGCGCAGAGTTTCCAGTACCAGCATATATAAGTCTTATTGTTCCATCACCATTTATCCGTACTATTCTCCACCATACTGGTACATCGCTATCATTTGTTCCGAATTTTACCCAATTGTTTTTTGCTGCTCCTCTATAAAAATAACTTCTTCCATCATTATCATCTGTGTAATATAATTCATTTTTATGATCCTCTGTATCTACATCTGAATATGATCCTGGTGCAGGTGTAGTTGTAAATGATCCTAATTTTGCTAATGTATCTTTTGCATTTGGTTTTACTTTAAAATATATATTACATTCTGTTCCTGTTTTACTTAATTTGTTTACTGTTAAACTTTTTTCTTCCATGTTCCATATTGGTTCTGCTTGGTTTGTACATGTACTTTCTTGTGTATCTAATATATATTCTTCTATATTGGTAGGTATATTATCTACTTCTTTATATTTTTTGTTATCTTCTATATATATACTACTAATTGTTATATCTGCTTCTGCATCACTTATTTCTCCTTTTATCTTTCCACTAAAGCTTCCTTCCATTTCTCCACTTTGATCTTCTCCTGTATCTGGATATTCTATTATTACATAATAATATACTTTATTTCCTTCTTTTGTCGCGGTTATAAATTCTCCATTTACTATTTCTACTTCTATATTTTCACTTTTTCCAGCTATTTCTCCACTACTTACTTTCTCTAAATCTTGTATATTATTTATTTCACATTCTTCACTTAATTGTTGGGCTCCATCCTTTACTTCTGTTTTATCTTTACATGTTGCACTTACTTCTAATTTACTATCTGATTTATATACTTCATATTTTAAACTTGTATTAAAATTATTACTTCCATTCCATATTATATTATATGGTATAAATTCATCATCTCCTGTTGCTATTGCTTCTATTCCTGATACTGTTTTATGTCCGGGATACATATTACTATCACTTTCATTAAACTTTATTGTTCCTTTTATTTCTAATGTTGCTCCATTTAACTCTGCAACGGATCCTGATACATCTGCACCATTACCTAAAAACAATGTTTTTCCCAGAAAGTATGCTAAAGATATTCCTATTCCTATTAATAATACTGATACTATTATTGTTAATCTTTTATTCTTCTTCATTATTGTACCTCCACTACATATGGATTATTTATTGTTCCTTTTTCTCCAGTATCATTTGTTTTAAATTTTGTGTCAGCTTTCAGATTTATTACTGGTCGCACACCAGGAGTCGTACTGTTCACGTTTTCACCATTAAGTGCGCCTTCATAATATACAATAAATACTTCTGCACCATTACCACCATATAACCGTGGAGACATTGTCCAAAAATATTTACCAGTATATAACCAATATCCAAAATTATTTGTTCCATTAAATCCACCGGCAAATATTACTTCATCCGCAGTTATTAATCCAACTGGTACTTCTAAGACATTATTTCCATTTTGAGAACTATTATATGTGTACAAATCTCTATCATAAGCATCTTGATTCCTTGTATGATTATAGTAGTCTTCTCCACATTTTAATGTTGGCACTTGAATTAATTTATAAGAACCTCCTGAATATAATCTACCAAGAGGAGCATAAGCTGTTGCACTTGTTCCGTACCCAATTTTTGTATCACCATTATACCAGTTTTCACCCTCAGTATTTATCTGCCTATCATTACACCAGCCTGTTGCCCCATCTAATTTATCTGCATATTGAGATAATCCACTACTAGTATACCAACTATTTATTGCACTAACTAAAACAGACTGATGTTCATTTGAGTGATTACCTGGATAAATTTCAGTTGTGGAGCCATAATAAAATCCAACGTATGTATTATTATTATAAGTTGTATTATACGCCTTTCCTGTTGTTGAACTTCCATTATTAATTGTAGAATACCAACCATTTGACCATTTTCCATTACCTATTTGAATATTAGACTTATTTGCTTCATTTCCTGAATATATTAATCTTATTGTTCCATTTCCATTTATTCGGATTATTCTAAAATATAAATCTCCTATTTTTACCCAGTTATTATCTACTGTCCCTCTAAAGTAATAACTTGTCCCATAATCATCATTTGTTTCATATACCCCTTTTTCACTATTTGCACAACTTCCTGTTGTATGATCTGAACTATTAGTATTTGCATCACAACTTGGTCCAGTAAAACTATTCCCTATATCTCCTTTTGATTCTAATCCTAATACATCTAATGTCTTTTTAGATTCTTCTATATCAAAATATAAATAACAACTTGTATTCTTTTTACTTAAATTACTTATCTTTATACTTCCATTACTATATATTGCACTAGCATTATTACTACATTTACTTTTTTCTTGATTATATGTATATCCACTTGTTGGTAATTCTTTTACTTGTTCATATTTTCCATCTTCTTGTTCTACCATAAATGCTATTTTATTACCCTTTTTTATTTGTTCTTCTACTGTTTTATATTGTGTTTTATTATTATTAAATATTAATATTACTCCCATTATAATAGTTATAATTATTACTACTCTTTTCATTCTTTATCTTCCCTCTACTTTAGTTTTTACTATAATTTTCTAGTTTATACTTAAATTATAACTTTCTCATATATAAAAGTCAAGTTATTTATGTTACTCCACGACATCATATTTTATAATTTAATTTTTCATGCAACAATTAATTGAGGTGAAAATTAAATGCGACTAAAAGAGATTAGAATAGCTAATAATTATCTTCAAAAAGATATAGCTAATATCTTAAATATTAAAAGAAATACTTATTCTATGTGGGAACTAGAACATGATAAAATCCCTTTAAAAAAACTAATAATTTTTGCTGAACACTTTAATGTTTCTCTAGACTATATATTTGAATTAACAGATATAATTAATTATGATGATGAACAATCATTTAATCATGAATTATATTTAAAAAGAATAAAAGAAATAAGAAAAGAAAATAATACAACTCAAGCTAAACTAGGTTTAATATTAAATACCAACAATAGTGTTATTAGTAGATATGAATCAGGAGAAACATTTATATTAACCGAATTTATCTTAGGCTATTCTAAAACTTTTAATGTATCTATTGATTATTTACTAGGAAAAACTAATCATAAATATCTTAAAACTCTTATTAAAAACTAAAAAAAACTACTAATCGTAGTCTTCTTGGATACTTTCTATAAAATCAATTTGTTCATCTACAACACTTCTAAGTCTTCTTTTAAATATAATTACTCTTCTTTTTAAAGCTTCCGCATCTTGTTCTACTTTATCTGCTTTTAAAAGAGCATCATTAACAATTCTTGAGGCATTTCTTCTAGCATCATCTATTAAACCTTTAGCTTCATCTCTAGCTACTTTTTTTATTTGATTTGAGGCATCTTCTGCGACCATAATTGCTCTATTTAAAGTATTTTCCATATTTTTATATTTATCTAATTCTTGTTTTAACTTTAATATATCTTCATCTTGTTTCTTTAATTTAGCAAGCATATTTTCATATTCACTAGCTACTTCATTAACAAAGTTATTAACTTCTAACTTATTATAACCATTAATACTAGAATTAAACTTTCTCAAAAAAGCATCACCTCAAAACTTATAAATCTAATTTACCATTCTTCTTCTACTTCAGCTTTATTCTTTTCTACTTCATCACTTATTTTACCTTGAACATTAACATTTTTAGGAGTACATAAATAAATACCTACCCCTATTTTTTGCATTGTACCCCCAATCGCATATATACAACCACTTAAAAAATCAATAATTCTTTTAGCTTGATCAGAAGTAACTCTCTTCAAATTAACAACTACACTATTTCTATTCTTTAAATGATCAGCAATCTGTTGGGATTCAGAATATGCT